>JAZQUC010000217.1:0-13557 GCA_045631075.1 Candidatus Fimenecus sp.
CAGTATGTAATTCATAAAGTTCTTCTATTGTAGCACAGTCATCGTCAAGCTTGATTACAGGCTCTTCAGTAGTTGTACCAATTTTCATTACACCAGGAATTTCAACATCTTCTGTAAGTTCAGCAACAATGAAGCCCCACATACCAAGATGCCAATTTTCCTTAAGGTCAGCACATGAAGAGAAACCAATATTATTACCGAATGACATCTTCATTACTGCTTCACCAATGCCATGTTCAACTGCCCATGAAGCTTTTACCTTGCCTTCTTTACAAAGGTTGTGGAATGCTTCCCAAGTAGCTTTAAGGCTATCAGCACTTTCATCAGCTGCACCAAAAAGATATACAGGATGATTTGCTTCTTTAAATTCAGGGCTGATTACATCCTGCTTTTTAATTGGTGCAATAGCAAAAGAAATAAGTGTTGGTGGAACATCTAAATCAAGGAATGTACCTGACATTGAGTCCTTACCACCAATAGCAGCAGCATTTAATTCAAGCTGTGCATCAAATGCACCAAGAAGAGCTGCAAATGGTTTACCCCAACGCTCAGGTTCAGTTCTAAGTCTTTCAAAGAACTCCTGTAATGTAAGATATGCAAGTTTATAGTCACAACCTGCTGCAACAAGTTTTGCAACAGAATTATAAATTGAAGCGTGAGCACCTGTATATGGATCAACTGAAAGATGATCAGGGTCACACCCCCAGCTGAATACACTTGCCTGATCTGTTTCCTGACCAGGAAGAACAGGTAAAACTGCAGCCATAGACTGTGTTGGAGTAAGCTGACGCTTACCACCGTAAGGCATTACAACGCTACCTGCACCAATAGTTGAGTCAAAGCGTTCAACAAGACCTCTCTGGCTTGCTGTACGAAGGTCAGAAGCCATTTCACGCAATGAACCGAACATTGCTTTACTTAACACTGAAAGGTCTTTTTCAGTAACTGTAACGTCAGTATGCTTAACTGCACCGTTTGTATCAAGGAATGCACGGCTAAGGTTAGCAATAACATTACCCTTCCATTTCATTACCATGCGTTCTTCTTCAGTAACAACAGCAACACGATATGCTTCAAGGTTTTCTTCCTCTGCATAAGCGATAAATTTATCTGCATCTTCAGCTGCAACTACAACTGCCATACGTTCCTGTGATTCTGAAATAGCAATTTCAGTACCATCAAGACCTTCATACTTTTTACGAACTGCATCAAGGTCAATCTGAAGACCAGGAGCAAGTTCACCAATAGCAACAGAAACACCGCCTGCACCGAAGTCATTACAACGCTTGATTAAACGAGTAACATCTGCATTACGGAAAAGTCTCTGAATTTTTCTTTCTTCAGGTGCATTACCCTTCTGAACTTCTGAAGCCATAGTTGTAAGTGACTTCATATTATGGCTTTTTGAAGAACCTGTAGCACCACCGATACCGTCACGACCCGTACGACCACCAAGAAGAACAATAACATCACCTGGAGCAGGACGTTCACGACGCACATTATATGCAGGAGCAGCAGCAACTACCGCACCACATTCCATACGCTTTGCAACAAAGCCTTCGTGATAAATTTCAGCAACATGACCTGTAGCAAGACCAATCTGGTTACCATATGAAGAATAACCTGCTGCAGCTGTCTGACAAATTTTACGCTGTGGAAGCTTACCTGCCAAAGTTTGGGCAATAGTCTTTCTTGGGTCACCTGCACCTGTAACACGCATTGCCTGATGAACATAAGCACGACCTGAAAGTGGGTCACGGATACAACCACCAATACAAGTTGCTGCACCACCGAATGGTTCAATTTCTGTAGGATGGTTATGTGTTTCATTTTTAAACATAAGAAGCCAATCCTGGTCTTCACCATTAACAGTTGCTGTCACATGGATAGAACAAGCATTGATTTCTTCACTTTCATCAAGTTCAGGAAGAAGTCCACGCTTCTTAAGTGTTTTTGTACCAATAGTAGCAATATCCATCAATGTCTGTGGACGAGCTGCAGCTTTTTCTTCACCATAAACCTCTACTCTTGCAGCAAGGTAACGTTCATATGCTTCTTGTACTGCAGGGTCATCAATGCGTACGTTATCGATGTGTGTAGAGAATGTTGTATGACGGCAATGGTCAGACCAATATGTATCAACAACACGGATTTCAGTAATAGTTGGGTCTCTGTGTTCTGTATCTTTAAAATATGTCTGAAGGAACTTAAGGTCATCAAGGTCCATAGCAAGTCCCTTTTCATCAAGAAGATTAGCAAGTGCTACTTCATCCATATTGATAAAGCCATCAACAGTAGCAACTGTTTCAGGAGCAGCATATTCTACTGCAAGTGTTTCAGGTAATTCAAGAGATGCCTCTCGACTTTCAACTGCGTTAATTACATGCTTTTTGAAAGCTTCAACATCAGCATCAGTTAAAGCACCATAAAGAGCATAAACCTTTGCTGTACGAATAAGTGGACGTTCACCCTGTGAAATAATCTGAATACACTGAGCAGCAGAGTCAGCTCTCTGGTCAAACTGACCTGGAAGAGCTTCAACTGCAAAAACATATGCTTCAGGAATATTAATAGAATCAGAAACATTATCAAGCTGTGGTTCTGAGAAAACAGTTTTTACAGCATAATCAAATAATTCTTCTGAAATATTTTCAGCATCATAGCGATTGAAAAGTCGAATATCTTCTAAATTTTCAATACTGAGCAAGTTTTTTGCTTCGTTAAGAAGACCTTTTGCTTCGTTGTCCAAACCAGCCTTCTTTTCAACAAATATACGATATACCATATGATATTTTCCTCCGTTATCGTTTAGTTTAAAGCTTGAAGAGCTTTCTGACCAATATCACTTCTTCTATAAGCACCTTCAAATTTTACACCGTCGGACAGACGATAAGCTTCTTTAATTGCTTCTGCAAGAGAATCTGCAACAGCAGTTGTACCTGTAACTCGACCACCCGAAGTAACAAGCTTATCATTTTCAATTTTAGCACCGGCAACATAAGTAGCAACAA
Source organism: Candidatus Fimenecus sp. (assembly GCA_045631075.1). Classification (GTDB taxonomy): domain Bacteria; phylum Bacillota; class Clostridia; order Oscillospirales; family Acutalibacteraceae; genus Fimenecus. The sequence continues at coordinate 3,012 of JAZQUC010000217.1, forward strand.
GTGCTTCATCTGTAAATGACATTTCAAAACCTTTTTGGTAAGCTGTTGGATAACCGTTAGAAGCTAAAATAACACAACAAGCATGTTTATCAGCAAATTTAACATCAGTATCAGCCAAAGTACCATTTGTTGTTGCCATCATAACAGTAAGTAAATCGCTTTCAAGAAGTGGCAACACAACTTGTGTTTCAGGGTCACCAAAACGACAATTGTATTCAATTACCTTAGGTCCATTTGGTGTAAGCATAAGACCAAAGTAAAGACAACCTTTAAATGTACGGCCTTCTTCATTCATTGCATTGATTGTAGGAATGAAAATTGTTTCCATACATTCATCAGCAATTGCTTTTGTATAATATGGGTTAGGAGCAACTGTACCCATACCACCAGTGTTAAGACCAGTATCATTATCACCAATACGCTTATGGTCCATAGAAGAAACCATAGGTTTTACAACCTTACCATCAGTAAATGCAAGTACAGAAACTTCAGGACCTGTAAGAAATTCTTCAACTACTACACGTGAGCCTGACTTACCAAAAATCCCACCTTCCATCATATCACGGACAGCTGTTTTTGCTTCATCACGAGTCTGTGCAATAATAACACCCTTACCAAGTGCAAGACCATCAGCTTTAATAACTGTTGGAATAGGAGCAGTTTCAAGATAATTAAGTGCTGCTTCCATTTCTTCAAAAACTTCATATGCTGCAGTAGGAATATTATACTTTTTCATCAAGTTTTTAGAGAAAACCTTGCTGCCTTCAATGATTGCTGCATTAGCTTTAGGACCAAAACAAGGAATATTTTTTTCTTCCAAGGCATCAACGCAACCTAATACCAATGGGTCATCAGGAGCAACAACAGCATAATCTATTTTATTTTCTACTGCAAAAGCTACTATATTATCAATATCAGTAGCACCAATATTTACACAAGTAGCATCTGCTGCAATACCACCATTACCAGGTAATGCAAAAATTTCTGTAATTTCTTTATTTTCTTTCAATTTTTTGATGATAGCGTGTTCTCTACCGCCACCACCGACAACCATTATCTTCATATCAGACCTCAATATTAGTGATGGAATAAACGCATTCCTGTGAATGCCATTGCAATACCATATTTATTACAACAATCAATAACAACATCGTCACGAATTGAACCACCTGGTTCTGCGATATATGAAACACCGCTCTTGCGTGCTCTTTCAATGTTATCACTGAATGGGAAAAATGCATCAGAACCAACTGAAACTCCTGTAATTGTGTCAAGGTATTCTCTTGCCTCTTCAGCTGTAAGTGTTTCAGGCTGTGTAGTAAAATATTTCTGCCAAATACCATCAGCACATACATCTTCTTCATTTTTATTAATATAACCGTCAATTACATTGTCTCTGTCAGGACGACGGATATCATTTCTAAATGGAAGATTAAGTACCTTAGGATGCTGACGAAGATGCCATGTATCAGCCTTTGTACCTGCAAGTCTTGTGCAGTGAATTCTTGACTGCTGACCTGCACCAACACCAATAGCTTGTCCATCATATGCATAGCAAACAGAGTTTGACTGTGTATATTTAAGAGTAATAAGTGCAATTATAAGGTCACGCTTTGCTTCTTCAGGGAATTCCTTGTTTTCTGTAACCATATTAGAAAGAAGTTCTTCATCAATTCTGAAGTTATTTCTTCCCTGTTCGAATGTGATACCGAAAACCTGTTTCTTTTCCTGTACAGCAGGAACATAATTAGCATCAATTTTTACAATATTATAGTTACCATTTCTCTTGCTTTTAAGAATTTCAAGAGCTTCATCAGAATAACCGGGAGCAATGATACCATCTGAAACTTCACGAGCAACAAGTTTTGCTGTTGTAGCATCACATTCATCGCTAAGAGCAATCCAGTCACCAAATGATGACATTCTATCTGTGCCTCTTGCTCTTGCATAAGCACAAGCAAGTGGAGATTCATCAAGACCTTCAATATCATCAACAAAACATGCTTTTTTAAGTGATTCAGGAAGTTTTACACCAACAGCAGCTGATGTTGGACTAACATGTTTAAATGATGTAGCAGCGGGCATACCAAGTATATCCTTTATTTCTTTAACAAGCTGCCAAGAGTTGAATGCATCAAGGAAATTGATAAAACCTGGTCTGCCATTAATAATTTCAATAGGAAGTTCGGAACCATCTTCCATAAAAATCTTTGATGGCTTCTGGTTAGGGTTGCAACCATATTTAAGTTCAAATTCTTTCATTTCAAATCTCCTTATACATTTTTATTAACAATTCTTGATTCAAATTCACCTGTTGCAAGGTCAATGTATCTTACAAAAAGTGAAACCTTATTATCTTCGTTAAGATTATTCCAGATAAGGTCAGTTAATGAATCAATATCTACATCAGGAAGTTCAAGTGTTTTTGGCTCACCTTCAAAACTTGGAAGTGGGTCACCATCACATTTATAAGTATGAATAAATTTTGCTTTACCTGCAATTGGATTAGAATATGCATAAGTATATCTTTGACATGAACTTCCATCACCATCTGCAGATTTAAGAATAGACATAGCATAATTCATATCACCATTTTCATGATGAATAATACCTGAAATTCTTGGTGTGTAATTTGGAGCATCATCTTCAAATTCACGAGTACGGAGTGCTTGTTCAAATGTCATTTGTTTATCCATAAGTTCATAAATAGTATCTGTCTGGTCACCATTAGTCACAATAGTTTTATTACCAAGAACTCTTACAGGATAATAAATAATAAGATGAGGGTCTGTCATTTTTGATTCGTCAAAAGCCTTTGTTCTCATTGCATCTCCTTCAGCAACAAAAACTCTGTTGCGGCTATTAACGCTTCTTCCCATTATAAAATAAGCAGTAACTGCTTTTTTACCATCAGCACTTTTACCAATGATAATACCTCTACCATGGTATGGAAGTGAATTAAGTTCGCATTCAAGTGACTTGATTTCCATTTGAATATCCTCCGTTTATTTAATATAAGTCTTACCGTTTTCAATAACAATTTTGTCATCACAAAAAAGTTGAACTGCTTTTGGAAGTATTTTCCATTCAACATGTTCCATAATTCTTTTTTGTAATGTTTCAGGTACATCATCATCCATTACTTCAACTGCTTTTTGTAAGATAATTGGTCCTGCATCACATTCTGCAGTTACAAAATGAACTGTTGCACCTGAAATTTTCACACCTTTTTTTAAGGCTTCTTCGTGCACATGTAATCCGTAATATCCCTTACCACAAAAAGACGGAATAAGAGCAGGATGTACATTAATCATTTTATTACTAAATGTATCACAGACATTTTCATCAAGAATAGTCATAAAACCAGCATAAACAATTAAATCTGCTTTTTCATCAATAAGAATATCTCTCATTGCACAACTATATGATGAAATATCTGCAAAATCTTTTCTAATAAGTGTTCTTGTCTTAATTCCATTTAATACGGCACGAGTCAAAGCATAAGCATCCGCTTTAGAAGAAATAACACAAGTAATTTTTCCGTTACCGAGTTCTCCCCTTTTTTCAGCATCAATAAGTGCTTGTAAATTGGTGCCACCACCAGACACAAGAACAACAATCCTCTTACTCATTATAAAAGCACCTTCTCGTCGCCTTCAATAATTTCACCAATTACATAAGCATCAATTCCATTATCTTTAAGAATTGAAAGAGAAAGTTCAACATCGTTTGCAGGTACAACAACACTCATACCAACACCCATATTATATGTATTAAACATATCACGTTCAGGAATATTGCCCCATTTAGCAATAACATCAAAAATTGGAAGTACCTTAACAGCAGACTTATCAATTTTTGCACATAAACCATCAGGAATTGAACGTGGAATATTTTCGTAGAATCCGCCACCTGTAATGTGAGAAATTCCTTTCACATCAACTTTTTCAAGAAGTGCAAGAATAGGCTTAACATAAATCTTTGTTGGAACAAGTAAAGCTTCTGCAATACTTTTACCACCTAACTCTTCACGAGCAACATAAAGTTCAGGATTATTGTTATCAATATCAAAAACTTTACGGCATAAGCTAAAACCATTAGAATGAATGCCTGTAGAAGGAAGAGCAATTACAACATCACCAACAGACATTTTGCTGTTATCAATCATTTTTGGCTTATCAACTACACCTACTGCAAATCCTGCAAGGTCATAGTCTTCTTCAGGCATTAAACCTGGATGTTCAGCAGTTTCGCCACCAATAAGGGCACAACCTGATTGTACACAACCTTCAGCAACACCGCCTACGATTTCTGCAATCTTTTCAGGAACATTCTTACCGCAAGCAATGTAGTCAAGAAAATAAAGTGGTTTTGCACCAACACAAATAATGTCATTAACACACATTGCAACTGCATCAATTCCGATTGTATCATGCTTATCCATAAGTATAGCAAGTTTAACCTTAGTACCACAGCCATCAGTACCTGATACAGAAATAGGATGTTCCATACCTGCAACACAACTGAGGTCAAAGCATCCGCCGAAACCACCAACATCGTCAACAGAACCCTCATTACGAGTTCTTGCAACATGTTTTTTCATAAGTTCTACTGATTTATAACCAGCAGTAATATCAACACCTGCAGCTGCATAGCTTGCAGAAAAAGAATTTTTATGTTCCATTATATATTCTCCTGTATGATTTATTTATTCTTTTCCGGTCCAACAATATGTGCAAACCTTGTCAGCCGGAAGTCCTATCGCTTTTATAATTCCATCAATAGATTGGAACTCAAGAGATGTAAAGTGCAACTTTTCACAAATAGCTGTTCTTAATTTTTTACCACGTTCCGTTGAAGAATCAATATATTCATCAATATATTTAATACCTTCTTCTCCCTCAATTTCGACAATAGTACTTCGAGCAATCAATTCCATTTCAGAAGTTGCTCTTGAGAAATTAAGATATTTACAACTATACATAATTGGTGGACAAGCCGAACGAATATGAACTTCTTTCGCACCATTTTCATAAAGAAACTCTACTGTTTCGCGAAGCTGAGTACCACGAACAATACTATCATCAACAAAAAGTAATTTCTTATCGTGAATCAAGTCGTGAACAGGAATCTGCTTCATTTTTGCAACTCTGTTTCTTTCAGCCTGATTTGCAGGAGTAAAACTACGAGACCAAGTTGGAGTATACTTGATAAATGGTCGAGAGAACTGAATTCCGCTTTCATGAGCATATCCGATAGCGTGTGGAGTGCCTGAGTCAGGAATACCACTTACATAATCAATATCCTGAGCAATGCCATTTTTACGGTCTGCCTCTGCCATTATTTTGCCGTTGTTATATCTCATTATTTCAACATTAACACCTTCATAGCATGATGTTGAATAACCATAATAAGACCAAAGGAATGCACAGATTTTTGTCTCATTACCAGCATCCTTTAAAACCTTAAATGAATCGGCAGTAAATTCAACAACTTCACCAGGCCCAAGCTCCTTATAGTCATTATAACCTAATTTTTTATAAGCAAAATCTTCAAATGAAACGCAATATCCGTCATTATTTGAACCGATTAAAACAGGAATTCTGCCCAATCTATCACGAGCTGCAATAATTGACCCGTAATTTGTAAGAATTAAAATTGAAACCGAACCCTCAACAAGACTCTGAGCATATGCAATACCATCAGCAAAATTATCTTTTTGATTAATCATTGCCGCAACAAGTTCAGTAGAGTTGATGCCTTCGTTTGTCATTGCACCAAAATGTCCGCCATTTGTATAGAGATAATCTTCTACAAGCTTTTCTTTATTGGTAATAAGACCAATAATACAAACAGCATATAAACCAAGTTTTGAACGGACAAGAAGAGGCTGGGCGTCGGAATCACTGATACATCCAATTACTGCATTACCTTTCATAATGTTTGATATGTTCTCAAACTTAGTTCTAAAAGGTGAATTCTCAATTTTATGAATTTTACGTTGTAACCCTTTTTTCTCATCGTATGCAGCCATACCGCCACGACGAGTACCAAGGTGAGAGTGATAGTCAGTACCGAAGAAAACATCTAAAACAGTATCATTCTTACTGACAGCACCAAAAAAGCCACCCATAAAACATTACCTCTTATGCAAAGAAAAGTTCTGAAAGTGTCATTGGGTCAATATACTGACCATCTTTGTAAACACGCATATTACCTGATGCAATTTCATCAATAAGCATTACGTTGCCTTCTGGGTCATAACCAAATTCAAACTTGATGTCATAAAGAACAAGTCCCTTTTCTTTAAGGTCATCAGCAACAATCTGAGTGATATCCTGAGTCATCTTCTTGATATCTTCGTACTGTTTATCTGTCATAACACCAAGAGCAACAAGAGCATCTTTAATTACAAGTGGGTCACCCTTTGCGTCATCTTTAAATGTCATTTCAACATATGCAGGAAGGTCAGCACCATCTTCAATATAATCACCATAACGACGGATAAAACTACCAACAGCCTTGTGACGACAAATAACTTCAAGACCTTTACCAAATACTTTTGCAGGAAGAACTTCCATTGTTGTGTCTTCAAGATTTGCATTTACATAATGAGTCTTGATGCCTGCTGCATTAACTTTTTCAAAGAAATAAATTGACATACGAAGGTTAACATCACCAACACCATCAATTGTAAGACCTACAGAATTTTCGCCTGGGTCAAAAACGCCGTCTTTACCAGTACAGTCATCCTTGAATTTAAGAAGACAGTTACCGTTTTCAAGCTTAAATACGTCCTTTGTTTTACCTGTGTAAATTTTTTCCATAGTTATAACTCCTTTATAAGAAAATAATTTATTAATTTAATTTAGACATTACGTCTGAATCTTTTTTTAGAACAACTTCTGCAGCATCCTTACGCATTTTATCAAGTTTGTCAGCAAGTTCTTTGTCTTCAACAGCAATAATCTGCGCTGCAAGTAATGCAGCATTGGCACCGCCGTTAATTGCAACAGTTGCAACAGGAATACCTGATGGCATCTGTACAGTTGAAAGAAGAGCATCCATACCATCAAGATATGATGAAGCACAAGGAATACCAATAACAGGCAATGTAGTATTTGCTGCAATTGCACCAGCAAGATGTGCAGCCATACCAGCTGCCGCAATCAAAGCACCATAACCATTAGCTCTTGCATTAAGAGAAAAATCACGAGCCTGTTCAGGTGTTCTGTGCGCTGAATAAATATTAACTGTATATGGAATTCCCAAATCGTCCAAAACAGCTGTTGCTTTTTTAATGATTGGAAGGTCGCTATCGCTACCCATTACAATGCCAACTTTTTTCATAAATACCTCCAAAAAAACGCAAATGGACAGTCCTATCCTTAAAACTTAAGTAGAACTGCCCAGACGGTCGGCTAAAATCACCGTGCTCCTCTGTGGTGCTCCACAAAATTCCGTCAGTCACACGGTCATAAAATTTTATAATTGTATTATAATAAAATAATTAAACAATGTCAATTATAGCAATAAAATCTATTGTAAAAATTTCGACATTTTTTCAAAATATTTTTGTGTATTTTTTTATTTTAAATATGTAAAAAGTGAGGTATCTAAACCTCACTTTTCAAAAATTAATAATTTTCTGCTTTCATCATGAAATATGCCTTTGGATGTGCACAAACAGGGCATACTTCAGGTGCTTCTTTACCAATATGAACATGACCACAGTTAGAGCAAATCCACATCATATCGCCATCACGAGAGAACACAATTCCACCCTCGATGTTAGCGAGAAGTTTCTTATATCTTTCTTCATGGTCCTTTTCAATTTTAGCAACCATTTCAAAAAGAGTAGCAATATGGTCAAAGCCTTCTTCCTTTGCTACTTTAGCAAATTCAGCATACATTTCTGTCCATTCATAGTTTTCGCCTTCAGCTGCATCCTTAAGGTTTTCAACTGTTGTAGGAATTCCACCATCGTGAAGAAGTTTGAACCAGATTTTTGCATGTTCTTTTTCATTATTAGCAGTTTCTTCAAAAATCTGTGCTATCTGAACATATCCATCTTTCTTTGCTTTTGATGCATAATATGTGTATTTGTTTCTTGCCTGTGACTCTCCTGCAAAAGCAGTCATAAGATTAGCTTCTGTTCTTGAACCCTTAAGTTCCATTAAAATCACTCCTTGTTTTTTAGTAGTATTATTTTAACATAATTTTCAAAAAATACAACAGTATAGAAAAATTTTTTTAATTATGATATTATATATTTGAGGTGAAATTTGTGAATGAGATTAAAATTGAGCCAATCGGATATATAAAAAATAATTATAAAGAAAAATTCGGTATTCCACGACAAAGTGGATTATCAGAATCTGTTATATCAAAAATAGTATTTGATGAAGAATATAAAGACCCGAATTACTTTAAAGGAATTGAAGAATTTTCACACTTATGGGTAATATGGTATTTTTCGGATATTGATGAAAAATCTATAAAACCTACAGTAAGACCACCAAAACTCGGTGGAAACAAGCGTGTTGGTGTATTCGCTAGTCGTTCCCCTTTTCGACCAAATAAATTAGGTCTATCTTGTGTAAAATTGATAAAAGCAGAATCCAGTAATAAAGGAAATATACTTTATGTAACAGGTGCCGATTTAATGGACGGAACACCAATTATCGATGTTAAACCATATTTACCATACACAGATATTCGACCTGAAGCATCAAATGGCTTTGCACTTGATGATATTAACGGAAAACTTGAAATCAAATGTAGTGATGAGCTTTTAATGAAAATACCTTTTGACATAATTGACGGCTTATTCGAAACATTAAAGCATGACCCACGACCATCATATCAAAATGACGATAGAACATACGGTATGAGTTATGGTGACATTCAGGTCAAATTCAAAGTACAAAATAACGAATTAACGATAGTTGATATAATATAAACAACCATAAACAACCACAAAGAATATAAATCTTTGTGGTTGTTATTTTAAACTACAATTCAATCTTTCTGTCTTTAAAGTAATATTCTTTATCGTGGTCGTTAATTTCGCGTAAGACTTTGCAAGGATTACCTACAGCAACAACATTTGCTGGAATATCCTTTGTTACAATGCTACCTGCACCGATAACAGAATTATCACCGATTGTTACACCCGACAAAACAACTACACCAGCGCCAAGCCAACAGTTTTTACCGATATGCACAGGCATATTATACTGATATGCAAGCGGACGAAGCTCAGGCAATATTGGATGTCCTGCTGTTGCTAAAACAACATTAGGTCCAAGCATTGTATAATCCCCTACATAAATGTGTGTGTCGTCAACAAGAGTAAGATTAAAGTTTGCATAAACACCTTTACCGAAATGAACATTTTTACCTGCCCAATTTGCATGTAATGGTGGTTCAATATAACAGTCCTCACCTATTTCAGCAAACATATTTTTAAGCATTTCTGTTCGTTTTGGAAGTTCAGACGGTCTTGTAGCATTAAAATCATATAATTTATCAAGATATGTAAGCTGTTCATTAAATAAATCTTCATCCATTGAAAGATATAAATCTCCACTGTGCATTTTTTCTCTTATATCCATAATAACACCTACTGTTAAATAATTTATATATATAATATCACATCAAATTAAATAATCAAATAAATTTAAGAATTTTTAATTTAAAAAATCATATTCTATTATGAAGCAAATTTTTATGAGGTGATATTATGTGTGGTATTGCAGGTGAAGTATGTTTTTCACAAGCTGTTATTAAAAATAAAGATTCATTTTTACGAATGCAAAAAGTTTTAGAGCCTCGTGGTCCTGACCAAAAAGGACTATATATAAATGAAAACGTTGCATTGATTCATTCACGACTTGCTGTTATTGATATTGAAAATGGAATACAGCCAATGACGATAAAATATGGTGAACATAGTTATACAATTGTTTATAACGGTGAGCTATACAACACAGACGAAATAAGAAAAGAACTTTTACTTTTAGGTCACAAATTTTATACAAACTCTGATACTGAAGTAATATTAAAAGCATACATTCAATGGAAAGATGAATGTGTTCAAAAACTAAACGGAATTTTTGCCTTTGCAATATGGGATGAAAATAAACAAAGTCTGTTTTTTGCAAGGGATAGAGTTGGTGTTAAACCATTTTTCTATTCTATTATAAATAATTCTTTTATATTTGGTTCAGAAATAAAGGCAATACTTGAACATAAATACATTGAACCAATAATCGATGAAAATTCAATTGCAGAAATTATGTTTTTAGGCCCTGGTCGTTCACCTGGTTGTGGTGTTTTTAAAAATATAAACGAGTTAAAACCTGCATGTTGCGGTTACTTTAATAAAAGCGGTATAAAAATAAAAAAATATTGGACTTTAAAAGATAAAGAGCATACAGACAGTTTTGATGAAACTGTTGAAAAAGTTAGATTTCTTATAAAAGATGCGATAACAAGACAGTTAGTATCAGATGTACCTGTTGGAACATTTTAAGTCGGAGGC
>JAZQUC010000218.1:0-3158 GCA_045631075.1 Candidatus Fimenecus sp.
TGCCGCTACCATTTTCGCCAACAATGGCAAGGCGCTTACCGACTTTGAATTTCATATTCACATGACGGAGTGCCCATACATCACTACCGGAATATTTGAAAGATACGTCCTTGAACTCCACCTCATATTGTCGGTCACGCCGCTTTTCAGTAGTCAAGCTACCTTGATACATAGAATTAGGTAAATCCAAATACTCAAAGGTTTTTTCCATGTGTTCATATTGAGTATTCATAAGGGATTTGACCTGTGAATACTCAATTTTTTTGCTTAAATAGAGTTTTATATATAGTTTGATATAGTTTTATGTATTGTCGCATTCCTTTCGGAGTGCGACTTTTTTGTTAGGCTGACTTTTCTGTAGGTTTTGCAATATAGCCTATTGCTACACCCTGACGGGTATCTGCTGTGAAGCAAGGCTCGTCATTTTCGGGTATTTCAAGATAACCTACAAAGTTGTAGTGAATCACAACTCTCTGTGTCTTGTTTTTGCCCTTACCCTCTGCTTCATAAACATCAATGTGGTCAATGAGTTCGTGAACGAGAGGAGCTGTGATTGCTTCCATATCCAAGAACTTTCTTACTGCACCGATAAACATATCCTTGCTGTGCTGAACGGTCTGCATATTTGCAACCTTTTCTCTCAGGTTAAATATCTTGACCTTCAGCTCTGCTCTCTCAACCTCATACTTGTGGGACATGTGGGTAAACCATTCATCCGTAACCTTACCCGTTGCATTGTCCTCATACAGTTTCTCATAAAGAGAAGCAACTGTCTGTTGACGGACTATTGCTTTTTGCAGTTCACCCTCAAGAAATTTCTTCTCGTCATAAAAATCTTTGTTCGATTTCTTTTCTAGGATTTCAACAAGTAACGGCTCATCCATCTGAAGCATTATTGCAAGACGTTTCAGCTCATAGATTACTATCTGTTCAAGAGCATCTGCACGGATATAGTGTCGAGTCTGGCAGGTACCACGTGTATCCTTTACATAATTACTGCAACTGAAATAATGAATATCCTTGTTGACGGTATTGGTATGATAACTCATATTACTGCCGCAATCTGCACAACGGATAAGGCCGCTGAAGATATGCTTTCTTGCATTCTCTTTTTTAGGTGCTCTGCGTTTTGTCCTTGCTGTATGCTTCTGTACCATTTCCCAAGTGTCTCGGTCAATAATTGGCTCGTGAACATCCTTGAAGATTTTCCAATTCTCTACAGGGTTATCAATACGGGTTTTGTTCTTGAAGTTTTTGGAATAGGTCTTGAAGTTGATAACATCACCGCAATACTCTTGCTGTGCTAATATCTTTTGAATAGTAGTTTTACACCATTTGTACGGGTTTGGTTGTGTTTTCTTACCGCCACGATTGAGACCTTTACTTTGCCAATATGCCATAGGAATAAGCACTTGTCTGTTTTGTAGTTCTCTTGCGATAGCTTCGTTACCCATACCGTCAAGGCACATTCTGTAAATGTCTCTCACAACCTCAGCAGCTTCGGTATCAATTATCCATTTCTTCTTGTTTTCAGGACTCTTCATATACCCGTAGGGTGGCTGTGAAAGCGGTTCTCCCATATTACCTCTGATTCTGTGTGCAGAGCGTACTTTTCTTGAAATATCTCTCGCATACATTTCATTCATATAGCTTTGCAGGTTTGCCTTTGCCCTGATATTTACGACGGAGCAGATTATGTTTTACAAGTTCACGCTGTAGCCTTGTTGCTTTGTCATGACCACAACCAAGCATTTCACTTGTTTCGGCAATGGTGTAAAATATAAAGACCTCTCCGTTTTTATCACACCAACCGTTTATTGCAGATAACTGCATTCTGTCGAGCATTAAGCCGTAAAGTAGCTTTGCTTCCGCAGATAAGCCTTTGTATTTATCCGTAAATAACGCCTTCGGCATTTTGAAGAAAGCTTCATTATCCACTGTTTTTCACACTCCTTTTTGATACATAATTGCAGGATATAACCACAACCCTGAAACTCTGCTTGCAGTTGTTAACACATCTTCTGCAAAGCTCGTTGTAGCAGATTCTGTTTCGTTCATTCAAGAATAAGCTCCATTCTGATTTTTTACTTTTTGTCATTCTCGGAATAACTATCACACTCCTTTCTAATGTAGCTTTTCGGGTTGATTTTTGATGATTTTTTCGTCTGTAATGAGTTTTATTTTGTTGGTAGGGTAATTTCATTAACTACATATCAAAAGCCTCTTTTTGCCGTTTCACCCGAAATAGTTCCTGCCCCGGAATCTCACCGCAGCGTTGCCTCGCTCATATCATCGCAAAGTCGTATCACTTTCGGACGGTCATTCAGTTGTCAAGGTGCACGAGAGAAAACATCCCTCAAGGGGTGACTTTTAAAACGCCGATTTTTGTACGTTTTTTCAAAACTTTTTTCAAAAAGTTGAAACTTTGTATCGTTGCACAAAAACACACCCTTCTAATTGGTAGGCATTTAGCAAGCCTGAAAAAACGACTTTTTCTGAAACTTTTTTCAGAAAACTGAAAGTTTGTGATATTGCATAAAACTAACATCTTAGTTTTGATTGTTTTTAACCTCTCAAGGGGTAAGGGTTTAGAAAGGCAAAAAATAAAGCAAATTTGAAAACTTTTTTATTTTTGTTAAAATTGCACAACAAAAAAGCCGTCACATAGACAGCACAAATAGCGGGAGTACATTTCTTCCTCTCGCACAGTTTGCACTGAAACTATGTAACGGCTAAAAAATTAAGCTCTGATTGTCCGTATGTTTCCCAACCAAGTATTCGGACAGATACTCTTCAGGTCAGTACAGTGATTTCCGGCTCACTATAGGCACTAATAAATATGTGTTTCAGTTTGTATTCAGTTGTAGGGTAAATACATTATTTACCAATTTACTATTATAAAGAACATTTGTTTATTTGTCAATAACCTTCCCGAAAAAGAAAAGATGGTGTCGTTTTTTTCGATACCACCTAAAAAAATCAACAATTTAGAGTATGTGATTTAAACAGAAAATAATAATTCAGTTATCTTTCTACACAAGTTTTAGACAGCATTATTAAATTTCTTTCTGACAAATATTTTACATAAAAATTCGATACATATATTTTTAGAGTATTTTTAGTATTTTAAGTAAAATAGATATGTAGATTATTGATTT
>JAZQUC010000219.1:0-7080 GCA_045631075.1 Candidatus Fimenecus sp.
TGTAAAAAGCACGATACAAGATAACTCCTCCTTCATTGAAAAATGCCTTAACTCAGTCATGTGTCGTGCAGGCAGACTGTGGCGCCCGATGCAAACCGCTTAATGCTGCTCGGTTCCCCGCCTGACATGATTCACAGCGCCTCGCCGCACAGGACCCACACGGCACACGACTGAATTAAGGCTAAATTATTAAGTCAAGTAATTATACTATATATAAATAATAATTTCAAGAGGAATTTATATACTATTTTTGTTGTAGATAAAAAGATTTTGTGATAAAATAAAAGTGAATAAATTTCAGATTAACAAAATGGGGGAAAGAAAATGTTTAATATTATTCCTCAACCTGCAAGTATTCTTGTAAATCGTGATAAAAAAGGATTTACATTGCACACGGGAACAATTATTTCACCGTATCCTTTTGTTGACGAGTTTATTTCTTTTGTGAGAAAAACTCTTAATAAAAAGGTGTATGTTCACGAGGATACAGGCGAAGAGAGAAGTATCATTCTCACTCTTGATGAGTCATTTGAAAAGGATGAAGCATATTCTATTAAGTGTGAAAATCGTCGTGTATTCATAAAGGCAAAGACAAACGCAGGTCTTTTTTACGGATTGCAGACACTTAAACAGATGCTTTTGCAGACCGATGGTAAAATCCCTTATGTAGAGCTTACTGATGCTCCAAGATTTTCCTATCGTGGGTTTATGCTTGACTGTGGACGATATTTCTATACAGTTGATGAAGTGAAAAGAATTGTTGACCTTATGGCTTTACATAAACTTAATGCATTACATTGGCATTTGACAGAGGACCAGGGTTGGCGAATTGAAATCAAAAAATATCCGTTGCTTACTGAAAAGGGTTCAATGAGAAGCCACACAAACTTTAACAACAAGCCTCATGGTGGATATTATACACAAGAAGAGATTAAGGAAATTGTCAAATACTGTCACGACAGATTTATCAAGGTGATTCCTGAATATGATATTCCTGGACATAGCGTTGCTGCTATTTCTTGTTATCCTGAATTATCTTGCCTTGACAGAGATTTAGAAGTTGCTACTCATTGGGGAGTTAAACACGATATCCTTTGTGCGGGTAAAGAGAGTACATATAAATTTGTTTATGATGTGCTTGATGAGTTTATGGAACTTTTCCCTGATAAAATTATTCATATTGGTGGCGATGAAGCTGTTAAAATGCGATGGAAAAACTGTCCTCATTGTCAGAAAGCAATTAAAGATAATGGCCTTAAAAATGAAGATGATTTACAGGTATTCTTTATGGGAAAGGTTAATGAATATCTTAAATCAAAGGGTTATTCTTCTGTTATCTGGAGTTATGACAAAATTGAAAATGCAGAAGATTTAAGTTCTGATATTGCATGGACAGTATGCGGTATGGGCGACGATAAGGAATTAGTTGAAAATGAAATAAAGCGTGGAAGAAAGTTAATTAATACACATTGTTATCCATATTATTTCGACTTCCCTTATGGTTGGAACACATTGAAAATGGTGTGTAATGACGACGGTGCATTGACTGATAACGATGATGAAACATTGGGCATTGAGGCACAGATGTGGACAGAATATGTTCCTGATATGAAACGCCTTGAATTCCTTACATTCCCTCGATTGGGTGCTATGGCTGAAAATGCGTGGGCTGAAAAAGGATTTCCTACATTTGCCACTTTTATGCATAAGGCTGCTGACTATTGCAAACTTCTTGATGTATATAAGGTGGGTTATGCTCCACTCAAAAAGGCGTGTCCGTCATTTATATATAAACATGCTTCGTCACTTTGGTTTAAGCGTCGTGTATTCCATTGGGAAGGATTACACAACCTTATTGATGACAAAAAAGCAGAAAAAGAAGCAAAAGCATTAAGGGGAAAATTGAACAAAAATTAAGAGGTGTTATACAAATGAAAAAATATGTACTTGCTCTTGACCAGGGTACAACAAGCTCTCGTGCAATTCTTTTCGACAAGCAGGGTAATATCTGCTATAAGGCTCAGCACGAGTTTAATCAGATTTATCCACATACAGGCTGGGTTGAGCATAATCCTATGGAGATTCTTTTCTCACAGTTGCAGTCAGTTATGGAAGTTATGTCGTTGAGTAAAGCAACAGCAGCTGATATTGCATCTATCGGCATTACAAATCAGCGTGAAACAACAATCGTATGGGACAAATCAACAGGTAAGCCTGTATATAATGCTATTGTATGGCAGTGCAGAAGAACTGCTGATATGTGTGAAAAAATCAAGGCAGATGCAGAACTTACACAGTATATTAAGGACCACACAGGTCTTGTTGTGGACGCTTATTTCTCTGCTACAAAAATTAAATGGATTCTCGATAATGTTGACGGTGCAAGAGAATTAGCTGAAAAGGGTCAGCTTCTTTTCGGTACAGTTGAAACATGGCTTATCTGGAATCTTACAGGTGGCGCAGTACATATTACTGACTATTCCAATGCGTCAAGAACAATGCTTTTTGATGTTGATAAACTTTGTTGGGACGAATATCTTTGTGAAAAGCTTGGCGTTCCTATGGCGATGCTTCCAAAATGTGAACCATCAAGCAAGGTTTACGGAACAGTTGCAAAGAGTGTTATGGGTATTGAGGAGTTGGCAGGTGTGCCAATTTCAGGTGCAATCGGTGACCAGCCAGCGGCACTTTTTGGTCAGGGATGCTTCCAGAAGGGTCAGGCAAAGAACACTTATGGTACAGGCTGTTTCCTTCTTATGAATACAGGTGACAAGAGAGTTGAGTCAAAGAGCAATCTTGTTACTGGTGTTGCATGGGGTATTGGCGACCAGGTTACATATGCTATTGAAGGTTCTGCTTTTAACGCAGGTTCAGTTATAAAATGGCTTCGTGATGACTTGCATCTTATTCCATCTGCTCGTCGTTGTGATGAGCTTGCAGAAAGCGTTCCTAATTCAAATGGTGTATATTTTGTTCCTGCATTTACAGGTCTTGGTGCACCATATTGGGATATGTATGCTCGTGGTACAATTGTTGGTCTTACCCGTGGTGCTAATGCTGCTCACATTTGCCGTAGTGTCCTTGAAGCAATTGCATACCAGATGACAGATTTGCTTGAAGCAATGAAAAAAGATTCTGATATTAAGCTTTCTGAACTTCGTGTTGACGGTGGTGCATCAGTAAGTGATATTATGATGCAGATTCAGGCTGATATGATAAGAACAAATGTTAACAGACCAAAGATGGTTGAAACAACTGCTATTGGTGCTGCATATCTTTCAGGCCTTGCAGTAGGCTTCTGGAAGGATATGGAAGAAATCGAAAGCATTCGTGAAGTTGATAAGGTGTTCGAGCCAAAGATGGATATGGAAAAACGCGAAAAGAGATATGCTGGATGGCTTCGTGCAGTTGAACGCTCAAGAGATTGGGTTGAGCACTAAAAGTGAGATGTTAAAAAATATCTAAAATAAAATTGATTTTCTATATAAAAACCCAAAACCCCATCGGAATAAACCGATGGGGTTCCTTTTTCACCTGCCAGAAGACAGGATATAACCTATGTGAAGTGTGATAATAATAGCATAAAAGTAAAAACTTGTCAACTGAATAGATTGTTTTTATCTATCGTTCATTCTTCGCCAATGGAAAAGGTATTGCTGTGCAATTCCCTCAGTGCCTTTTGTACATTCAGGCAGTCCGTCAGGATACATTTCTGCCATAATACGCTTTACCCATACATCAACAGGGAATGCTTCAATTTTATGAAATCCATAAAGAAGTGTACATTCAGCAACCTTTGCACCTACGCCTTTGATTTTCTGCAATTCTTCTCTGCCGAATTCTATAGGATTTTTTTCTATTTCTGTAAAATTTACTTCACTACTTACAACTTTTTGTGCTGCGTCAATAATATATTTTGCTCTGAATCCTGCACGGATAGGGGATAGGTCTTCAACTGATAGCTTGGAAATAACTTCGGCTGATGGAAATGACTTTTTGCCGTTTTCGCCGTCACCAAAAGTGTCGCAAAGTCGTTCTATTATTCCTTTGATTCGAGGAATGTTGTTGTTCTGGGAGATAATAAATGAGCAAAGTGCTTCCCAAGGCTCCTGACGAAGGATTCTTATTCCATCATATTCTTTGATGGCTGTTATAAGATGCTTGTCAGTATATGATGAAAGAATTTTTTTGTAATCGGTGTCCAAATCAAAATATGGTTTCCAGAATTCATTAAAATCCTTTTCGTCACAATCATAGAAAATAATTTCGTTTTCAGTTTGCTGAATTTTAATATATTTGCCAAAGGCAACACCGTGCCAGATGTTTTCGTCGCAAATTGACCAACGAAACGCCTGACCACAGTCAAGACAAAGACCTAAGTTAAAATTTTCGGGTAATGGAATTGTGAAACAGGTTTTCATAATAAAATCCTTTGTAAAAATGAACAAAAATTTATAAAAATTCTATTTAACTATAACAATGACAAAATGCACAAAAATTTTAGAAGAAATTTAAGTGAGATATGTTCCAAACTGTATAATTTGTCAAGACATTACAACAAATTGTATTTGATAATATTTTAACAAACAGTTTTTATCGTTGTCGAAAAGTGGAAAAAACCGTTAAAAATCAATGATTTTAAGCCAAGTTATTAACATTTTCAACAGAGTTTTCAACAAAACAGTTGAAAAGTTATTTATACAATCTGTATATTTTTATGTAAAATTATTTTTGGTAAAAATCCCATATTGACAATTTTTGGATAAAAATTTTACACAAATTTCAGTATAAATTTAACTGAATTTCTAATCATAAATTTAAAAATATACAAATTTATGCGAGGAAATAATTATGGTAAAGGGTGTTAATCGTCAGGTTCTTGAAATTCACGAAACAGGTTGCGAATATTTTGAAAAAGCTTTATTTTTTGTTCGTCCTGAATTTTCAAGTGAAAGTGAATGCAAATTAAACGGCAAGGCACTTAATAGCATTCATAGTTCAACAGGAATACCTAAAACACGCAAGCAAAAAATTAAAAGCAAAGTGTTTTTTGTGGTTGAATTGCTTGCGTCTGCAGGAGCAGGGGCAATTATAACTACACTTTTTTTGAGATGAATTGGAGTTTATCGGTGACATTGATTGGGTAATGCAACCTTGTAGGGGACGATGCCCACATCGTCCCGTTCCAAAGTGTACCGTATATTTGTTGCGGGCGGATGAGGGCATCCGCCCCTACTGTAATAGCCGATTTCAATAACAAATAAACCAACAACGGGTCGTCGGGGACGCCGACCCCTACGAATTGTTTTCCCCGATAAATTATAATTTGTAAAACTGTTTTATAACACTATCAATTCTTTAGGTGCGTTTGTAAGGTTGTCGCAACCATTTTCGGTAATAAGTGCCATATCTTCAATTCTTACACCGAATTTTTCAGGTATGTAAATTCCGGGTTCAACTGTGACAATATTTCCAACCTGAAGAATACTATCTGAAGCAGGTGAAAGGTTAGGGAATTCGTGAATTTCAACGCCTACACCGTGACCTGTGGAATGAGTGAAATATTTGCCATAACCTGAATCGTTGATGACGCTTCTTGCAAACATATCACCGTCTTTACAAGAAATTCCTGCTTTAATGTTATCAAGACAGTTTTGCTGTGCTTTTAAGACTGTGTCATAAACATTTTTCATTTCATCTGTGGCAAATCCGACAGCAACAGTTCTTGTCATATCGCTATGATAACCGTTAATCATTGTGCCAAAGTCCATTGTGATAAAGTCACCATTTTCAATCTTTTTGTGTGATGGTACACCGTGTGGCATTGAAGAATTTTTACCGCTTACTGCGATTGTTTCAAAGGAAAGACCTTCACCACCATTACGAAGCATAAAGAAATCAAGCTCTAATTGAATTTCTTTTTCTGTAACACCGACTTTTATGAATTTAAGAATATGCTTGAACGCATCTTCTGCGATTCGTTGTGCTTTGACAATGCACTCAACTTCATATTCGTTTTTAATTGAACGGATTGAATTGATGATTGTATCAAGAGATGAGTCTGTGCTTATACTTGTGTTTTTAAGAACACCTTTAAGTGAATTATATGTAGCAACTGTCATTCTTGTTGATTCAACAAGAAGATGTTTGCAGTTCATTTCTTTAAGAGCTTCAGCAATCTGTGGATAAGTTTTGCCCAAAAGTCGGACTTCGCAATTTGAAATCTGCTTTTCTGCTGCTTCAATATATCTTCCGTCAGTTATGAAAACCGAATGGTCAGATGACACGAGTAAAAAACCATCAGATGACTCAAAGCCTGTGAAATATCTTCTGTTTTCAGGTGATATAATCAAGGCACAGTAGTTTGCACCTTGTTCTTTTAATTTTGCTTGTAATTTTTTAATCATAGTAACCATATCCGTGTAATTTTTCAAATTCTTTAATTATTGGTATAGATTTGCGACGACGAATTGCATAATAAATAGGGAATCGTGTTCGCCCCTTTAATGCGTCAACAAGAATTGCAATAGCACCACATCCGTTTGCTGCCATAACATCGGCAAAAATCTGGTCACCAACCATAGCGAGTTCATTGATTTTTACACCCATCATTTCAGCGCCCTGAATAAGTGTATGTGGCTTTGGCTTTTTTGCACTTGCAATAAACGGAAGACCAAGTTCATCTGAAACGATTTTTGGTCGGCGAGGCATAGCGTTTGAAATAATCATAACCTTAATGCCTGAATCCTGAATTGTTTTAAGCCAATCGCGAAGTCCGTCAATGCAATTTGTTCTGCCATCGTTACAAATGGTGTTATCTATATCAAGAGCAATTGCTTTTGCTCCCATTTTATTTAAGTCATCAACCGAAATATCAAGAACAGATTTGTATCGGTATTTTGGCATAGGTGAAACCATAGTGATTTTATTCTCCTTGGTAAAAAAATAGTGGGCAATCCGTCAATGGATGCCCACTTGCGTTTTTAAAACATAGCTCCGCAAAGCGAAAATTATTTAAACTTACGCTTACGTGCAGCCTCAGACTTCTTCTTTCTCTTTACAGAAGGCTTTTCGTAATGC
>JAZQUC010000220.1:0-22720 GCA_045631075.1 Candidatus Fimenecus sp.
GTTGCGGGCGGATGAAGGGTGCGGGTGTCCGGTGGACACCTCTGCTAGAAGTAAGCACCGACCGAACCGGCAGGTGAGACTCATCCGCCCCTACTGTAATAGCCGATTTCAATAACAAATAAACCAACAACGGGTCGTCGGGGACGCCGACCCCTACGAATTGTTTTCCCCGACAAATTATAATTTGAATATACAGAAGGCAGAGTTTTAAGCTCTGCCTTTCCATTGTTATTTATTGTTTTCGCTATCACACATACCATTGCACCTTTGTTTCTGTGCCATTGAACAGGTTTTAGCATTTGGGCATCCTATACATTTTATGCCTTTTTTCTTTTCTTTAATCACATAAGCTATTGCACAACCAACGATAGCAACAAGAACGGCAACAAGTAATATATTTTCCATATCATTTTACCTTACTACTGTTGTTTTTTTCTGCATTTTGATTTCCTGTGCCTTCTTATCTCCACGGATACAGAGTACAACAAGAATTGCAACAAAAACAAGAACTGCTATAAGTCCGCCAATAAATCCGTTACCTAACTCCCCTGTTGTCACAAGTGTACCAATCTGATAAACAAGATATCCTACTGTAAACCCTGTACCAAGTTGAAGTCCTATACCTGCCCAGAACCATTTTGCACTCTTCATTTCAGAATTCATAGCACCAATTGCTGCAAAACATGGTGGTGTGAAAAGATTGAACATAAGATATGCAAGAGCTGCAACCTTAGTGATTGCCATAACAGCACCAACTTCTGCACCAGCACCTTCCATAAGTGCTAATTCTTCTGTATCAATAAGGTTTTCAAGTCCTACAAAGCATACTGCAAGTGTACCAACAACATTTTCCTTTGCAATAAAGCCTGTAACTGCAGCTGCTGCAAGTTGCCATGAAAGAACACCCACAACAGGGACAAGGACATACGCAAACGGACCAGCAATTGAAGCAAGAATTGATGCGTCTGCACTCTCTGCAACTGTAAAACTCCATGTAAATGTCTGCATAACCTGAACTAATGTGTTACAAAGAAGAATGATTGTTGCAGCCTTTACAATATATGCCCAACCACGTTCGCACATTGATAAGAAAGCTCTTTTAAAAGACGGAATTTTATATTCAGGAAGCTCAATGATAAAGAATGACTTCTTTCTCTTGTTTCCTGTGATTTTATTAACAAGAAGTGCACCGAAGAAAATAATAACAATACCTACAAAGTACATCAATGGACCAACCCACGAAGCATCTTCAAAAAACGCACCTGCAAAAAGTGCAATAACAGGAAGCTTTGCACCGCAAGGCATAAATGGTGCTAACATTGCTGTAGCTCTGCGTTCTCTTTCATTACGGATTGTACGACAAGCCATAACACCTGGGATTGCACAGCCTGTACCAACAACAAACGGAATAATAGATTTACCTGAAAGACCTACTCTCTTAAAAATAGGGTCAAGGACAACTGACGCACGTGCCATATATCCACAATCTTCAAGTAATGCAATAAGAAAATACATTACCATAACCAATGGCAAGAAACCGATAACTGCAATTGCACCACCAATTACACCGTCAACAAGAAGTGCTGAAAGTAACGGATTAGCATTTTCAAAGAAACCTGCAATCCAACCCTGAAAATTTTCAAGATATGTTACAAGACCAGGAATCATAGTTCCGTTTTTCATCTCATATCCTTCTGCAATCCATACACCAGGACCTGCCTGTGAAATCCAGAAAACAAGGAACATTACAACTGCAAATATTGGAAGTCCGAACCATTTGTTTGTAAGTATGTCATCAATAGTATCCTGAAAATTTCTATCTCTTGTGAAAACTTTTCTTGTTTCAACCATTTTCACAATATCATTTACAAACTGAAAACGCTTTTTGTCAGCATCTGCAACACTCTTTTTGTCAGTCAAATCAACATTTCCTTGAATATAAGGTGGTGTCTGACCTTTACCATAAAGGCTTACTGCCTGTGTTACAACTTCTTTAAGTCCTTCAGCAGATGTTGAAACTGTTTCAACGACAGGACAATTAAGTGCTTTACTCAATACTTGTGTATCAATTTCTGTTTGTTTTTTCTCGTTAATATCACTTTTATTAAGTGCGATTACAACAGGAATGCCAAGTTCTAACAACTGTGTTGTAAAGAAAAGGCTACGGCTTAAGTTTGTAGCGTCAACGATGTTGATAATTACATCAGGTTTCTGATTTTTCACATAATCCCTTGTAACACTTTCTTCTGATGTAAAAGGTGACATTGAATATGCACCCGGAAGGTCAACTGCAATAAGTTCTTGACTCCCGTTATAAAGGCTTTTCTTAATTGGACTTAATTTTGCGTCAACAGTAACACCAGCCCAGTTACCGACTTTTTCATTCTTGCCAGTAAGACCGTTATACATTGTTGTTTTACCACTATTCGGATTACCTGCTAAGGCAATTCTCATAAATACATTCTCCTTAATCTTATACTTATATTGAAATAGCTTGTGCCAGTTGATTATCTATACTATATCTTGAATCCTTGATAGAAACAATACATCCACCTTTTTTCTGTGATATAACTGTTATAGGCTCACCTACATAACAACCAAGTGAAAAAAGGAAGGCATCAAGTTCATCATCATAGGTGGTGATATCTTTAATTATATATTCAATTCCCACCTGTGCAGTCTTTAAATTCATAATCTTCTCCTAAAAGTTGTACAATATTAGCATAGGCTAACATTTCGATTAAAATTACAGTTAGCCGTCGCTAACCATACATTATAATACACGATATTTTATGGCTTGTCAAGGAAAAATATTACAAAAAATAAAAAAACTGCTTTAAATTTAAATAACCTAAAGCAGTAAAAACACTATTTTTTATAAAATTTAAAATCTTCAATTATCTCTTTTGCCTGACAAGATTCTATATTATATTTATTCATCCTATCAACAAGCAATTCTACATCCTCAATTTGAGAAGAAATATCCGGCATATACTCCCTGTTCCCATCTTTATGAAGAAACATTATACCATAATTATTTTCCTTCAATTCTTCTGATTCAATTTTACTTTTCAGAACAAAGTATTTCATATTTTTTCTCCTTTTCACGCGCCTTCGTGTCGTAATGACAACATTTTATCATTTAAGTGTCACTTTGTCAACAGTTCAATTGAATTTTATATGTATATTTTGCGAAAAAAATAAATATAATAAAACTACAAACGAAATATTGTGACTAATTCAAAAAAAGTACTTGACAAAAGTATAAAATGAGTGTATTATATTTAAGCACTCGAGAGAGCAAAAGTAAATATCGCGGAGTAGAGCAGTTGGTAGCTCGTCGGGCTCATAACCCGAAGGTCGTTGGTTCAAGTCCTTCCTCCGCAACCAAATCAGATACCACTATTGATACAATTTGTATTGATAGTGGTATCGTTGTTTTACTGTAAAAATCGTAGTAATATAGCCATACAAAAGAATTAAGCGTTGCACTTGGGAAAACACACTTCCCCTCCTGCAACGCTTTTTATTTATTCAATTGTATTTGATTTTCTTGTATTTAATAAAACTAATAATGTGCTACACCACATTCACACATTTTGTTTGTGTGGAAAAGTTTGCTGAAGAATATCTTAATATTCCAGAAGAAGCCTTTGATTCCGTATTTATGACAGTTACATTCGCATTCTACTGTTGGGTCGAGAAGCTCATTATCAGCATCACAGTATCCGTCACCGTCATTGTCTGCGTGTCCTGTTGCATCGATTTCAACTGTTTCTCGGCTGATTTCTTCATCACAAACCGAACAATAAACAACTGTATCCTTGCTGCCATTCTCTGTGCAAGTTGGTGCAACATAATTTTCTTCGACTGCTTTTGCAGGTGTATGACCATGAGCAGGAATTGCAACAATTTCAACACCTAAACCTGCATTACATACGGAACAGCAAGAAACTACCTCTTTGCTTCCTTCATTTAAACAATCAGGTTCAGTTATTATACTTTCAAACTGCTCAATGGTGTGTCCGATCACAGGAACATAATCGCCAATATAACTATCTCCGCAAACACAGGTAAATGTTGTGTAGCCTTGCTCCGTACATGTTGGCGCTGTAATTACTGTTTCATATGAATGCTCAGCAATCTTTTCAACAGGCTTTGTGTTTGTATATCCGCAATCCTTACAGGTTAATTTTTCAACACCCTCTGTAAAATGGGTCGGTTGAGTAGTAATTTCAGAAACAAAGGTGTGTCCTGTTGCCGGAATAGGCTCTGCTCCTACATAACGTTCAATACATCTCGAGCATTCATAAGTTGTATACCCCTCTTTTGTACATGTAGGGCTTGTCACAACACCTACAAAATCATGTCCCAATGCTTCAACATAATCATCCTTATATATGTATCCACATTCACAACTGTATGTTGTATAGCCTTGGTCATAGCATGTTGGCTCTGTTACTACAATAACAAACTCGTGCGGATGTTCAGGACCAAGACAATGAAGTGTTGCAGCGAGAAGTTCACTATTGTTGGAATGTATAGAAATCATTGTCCATTGGCTCTGTGAACCCGAATAATAAACATCTTTAAGCTGCGAGCAGTAATAGAAAGCTCTGTATCCGATTTGCTTTACCCCTATACCGATTCTTACAGCTTCAAGACCTCTACAATATGCAAATGCATAATCATCAATGCTTGTTACACTTTCAGGAACAGTTACCTCAGTAAGTGCAGCACAGGAATAGAATGCTTTCTCACCGATTCTTGTTACGCCTTCAGGAATAGTTATTTCCTTAAGCTTAGGACAATAATAGAAGGTTGACCCATTGATTTCCTTTAAATTTTTGCTGAGCTCAACCGTTGTGAGTGACTCACAATTTTCAAAGGCTGAATTTTTAATCAAGGTTACACTATCCGGAATTACTATACTCTTAAGACTTTTACATTCTGCAAAAGCTGAATTTCCGATCGTTTTTACGCCATCGTTAATAGTAACATTTTCAAGCTTTGAACAATAAGCGAAGGCGCTACTACCAATAACTGTTACACTTCCGGCAATTGTTACTTTTTCAATACTTGTGCATGACTTAAATGCATAATCGCCAATTGCTGTTACACCGTCAGAAATAACAACCTCACCTATTGAGGTCTTATAGTTTATCCAAGGATAATCCAAGCTACCATATTCGTACATTTCACCTGTACCCGAAATAGTCAATACGCCGGAATACAAATCAAGACTCCATGTAAGATTTTCACCACAAGTGCCTGAAATAGCATCAAGGTTGCCATACTCAAAATTCTTTGTTGCATCGAGAAGCGGTTGGTTGTTTTCACCTATTACTATAGAATTCCACTCTTCCTCCGTACCGGTATAGCAAACAACGTTCAATGCACTACAACCGCTAAATGCACCGTCTGCAATAGTTTCAACAGCTTTACCCATCAGCACAATTGCAAGCTTGTCACAAGAGGCAAAAGCAGTGTCACCGATTGCAGTTACACTTTCAGGAATAATAAGGTCTGTGATGAAATCGCAATCATAAAATGCTTTTTCACCAATACTCGTTACAGAAGCAGGAATTTTCACACTGACTAATGAATCGAAGTTATAAAATGCTTCAGCGCCGATTTCTACTACTGTATAGCCATCAATTGTTTCCGGAATCATAACCCTCATTGATGGTGCATAAATATTGTAACTTGTAATTCTGATTGTCTTTTTAACTTCAGAAACTATTTCATATGAGAAGTCGTCTTCACCATAATTGAAACGAATTATTGCGTTATTTATCGGTTGATTTCCACCTTCAACAATCAATTCTCCCCATTGGCTTCTTGTTCCCTTGTAGTTAATAGTTTCAAGAGATATACACTCACCAAATGCATTCTGTCCAATATTATTTACGCTTGCAGGAATAATAACCTCAGTCAGGCCTTCACACAAATAGAAGGTTTGTGCTTCAATTCTGCTTATGCCATCAGGAAGTTTAGCCTTTTCAAGCTTAAGACAATAGTTGAAAACGTCTTCTCCCATTGTTGTTACCGAATCAGGAATCTCAATAGTTTTAAGACTTGCAGATTCGGCAAATGCACTTGTACCAATTATTGTAACACCATCAGGGATTATAACTTCTGTAAGATTTGCGGAAGCTAAAAATGCATTTGCTTCAATTATTGTTACAGAATTAGGAATTGTGTACTTTGTTCTCAAATTCCCCTCCGGATATTTTACAAGCAGTGTTTTGTCTTTGTCGAACAGCACGCCAAATTCATCACTTAAGAAATTGGGATTTTCGCTATCTACAGTTATAGTTTCAAGACTTGTACAACGTCCGAATGTGTTTATTTCAAATGTTTCTAATCCCTTACCTATAACAATATTCTTAACACTTTCACAGCCCAGGAATGCAGCTTCACCAATTGTTTTTACACTGTCAGGAAGGATTAAACCTTCAAGAGAAGTACAGTAAGCAAAAGCTCTTTTGCCAATTGTTGTTACGTTATTACCAAATATAACGCTCTTAATTTGAGTACAATTTGCAAATGCGTATGCACCAATTGAGGTTACTCCGTCCTCAATAACTACATTTACTATGGAACTTGCATATTTTTCCCACGGACGTTTGCTGTCACTGCTGTAATTATACATCTCACCTGTACCTGAGATAACCATATCACCTGTAATAGAATTAAGTGTCCAGATAAGATTATCACCACATCGGCTTGTAATTGCCTCAGGGTCGGTAGGAGCATATTTCAAAGTGTCACTATTGAGTCGATTGTTCTGTTCACCAACTACAACATCAGCTTCCCAGGTTTCTACAGAGCCGGGATAATTGAATTCCGTTATAGAACAATACTCAAAAGCACTACTTTCAACCTTCCGTAAATTCTTACTTAAAACTAATGTAGCAAGATTTCTGCATCCGTCAAATGAATCGGTTTTAATCACAGTTACGGTATCAGGCATTTTGTAGCTTGTTCTTGAATTACCTGCAGGATAAATAACAAGCTCTGTTTTATCCTTATTGAACAATACGCCATCTTCATCGCTTGAGAAATTTGGATTTTCACTGTCAACAGTAAAGCTCTCAAGCATAGTACACTCATCAAAAGCACGCTTGCCGATTGACTCCAAATTTTTACCAATTGTTACGCTTTTAAGACTGGTGCACCCTTTAAATACTGCTGAGCCTATTATTTTAACACCATCAAGGTTAATATTTACAAGAGAAGTGTCGTATACGAAAGCATCATTCCAGATTGTTTCCAAGGTTTTCGGTAAAATTATCTCTGTTAATGCATCACAACTGCCGAAAGCATAACTATTAATTGTTGTTATTCCATTTGGTAAAACAACACTTGAAAGTCTATCAAGGTTATAAAAAGCATATTGGCCGACAGTTGTTACACCTTCTTCTATAACAACTGTTTGAATATCCTGCACATATGTTTCCCACGGACGATGGCCACTTTCAAAGTCTTGCATCTGCCCATTGCCCGAAATGGTTAAAACCTTAGATTTCTCGTCATAAAACCACTTAATATCGCCGATAAAACCACCAGGGATAGATATTTCTTCTCCACCCGGACCGGAAAGTAAGGTTGCAGCTGTCAAGGATTCATTTTCAATTCCAAACGAGATTTCCAACCAATCTTTACCTTCTCCTGAATAATATACCTCTTGTATGGATGAACAACCGCTGAATGCACTATCTCTAATCTCTTTTACACTTACAGGAATTGTTACATTAACAAGCCCCGAACAATTAGCAAATGCTCCCTTTGAAATTATTGTTACACCTTCAGGAATTACAAGACTTTTTATTCCCGTACAGTTATAAAAAGCCTCATCAGCAATCATTTTTGTACCATCTTTTATCTGAACAGCATCTATAAGTGAGCTGTTTGCAACGATTAAGTAGTCACCAATATATAAAATATCGTCTGTCCAGTTTTCAGCGTTATTATATATTGCAGTTCCGTTAAAAGCATTTTTTTCAATTGTTGTTACACCTTCAGGCATTGAAACAGAAGCAAGGCTTGAACAACCCTCAAAGGCCGAGACACCGATAGTTGTTACACTATCAGGAATTGTATAGCTTGTTGCTGTGCTACCCTTAGAATACAGGATAAGTGTTGTCTTTTCCTTATTGAACAATACACCAAACTCATCAATCGAATAATTTGGATTGTTACTGTCAACCGTTAAACTTGCAAGATTTGTACAATTCTCAAATGCAGTAATATCTATTGATGTTACACTTGCAGGAATTGTAACACTTGTAAGACCTTTACAGGAAGCAAATGCCTTGTCGTTTATTGTTGTTACTCCCTCAGGAATTACAACAGATGTAAGACCTGAACAGCCTTCAAACGCTGAAGAACCGATAATTTTTACATTTGCAGGAATTGTAATGCTTGTAAGACTTGTACAATTTGTAAATGCACGATTAGGGATTGATGTTATTCCCTCAGGAAGTTCAATCGATGTAAGAAGTTTACACGCATTAAATGCTGTCATACCAATTTTTGTTACACTATCGGGAATTGTGATACTTGTTACTTTTCCAAAGCTATAAAATGCGTATGCACCGATTGATGTTACTCCATCATTAATAACAACAGTTTTAATTTTATCCTCTTGGGCTTCCCACGGGCGATTAGTATAACTGAAATCACGCATATTACCGGTACCGGAAATGGTCAAGGTATATGTTGAAGAGTTATAAACCCATGTGAGGTTATCACCACAAGAGCCTGCATTTGCAGCAAACGCTGTAACAGGAACGATGGACCACACCATCATAATTGCCAGGACGACTGATAAAAATTTATGTATTTTCCGCATAAATCTCATCTCCCATTCTTATAGTAACATACTATATGTTTATCTGTTATTTCAATAATGTGCAATACCACATTGACAAGTCTGATTTGTACCGAAAAGCTTATTGAAGAAACGTGTAATTGACCAGAAAAAGCCTGAAATACCACCTTTATGACAATTACATTCACATTCAACAGCTGGGTCAAGGAGTTCAGGACAAGCATCGCAATATCCGTCACCATCGCCATCTCGGTGGTCGTTTGAATCGATAACTACCGTCTCACGACTTATTTCCACATCACAAACCGAGCAATAAACTACTATATCCTTGCTACCTTTTTCTGTGCAGCTTGGAGCAACATAGTTTTCTTCAACTGCCTTTGCAGAAGTATGTCCAAGTGCCGGCATTGTAACATTTTTGTGTTCGATAACCATATTACAAGTCACACAGTATGCAACACTCTCTTTACTACCCTCTTCTGTACAGTCAGGTTTTACTAATACTTTTCCGTATTCCTTAATGGTATGTCCTATTGCAGGAACATAATCGTCAACATAGTCTCTGCCACAATAACAGGTATATGTTGTATAGCCTTCTTCAGTACAGGTCGGAGCAGTTACAATACCCTTATAATCGTGAGGAATTGTCGGGATTTCCTCCTGCGCGATAAGAATTCTGCCACAGCCTGAGCATTCTGCACCTGCTGTAAGACCAGTTAACACACAAGTTGGTTCAACTCGTGGAATTTCCACTTCTGTATGTGTATGAATATTCCTTGCAACACCCGTACGGATTTCAACAGGTGCATAAGTATTATCCTGACTTGTTATTACACAATAATAGTAAGGATATTCAGCAAAATCAATAGGATTAATTGTTTTACTTGTTGCACCCTGAATCAATGTTCCGGTTGTATTATCTGCCTGAGTATTACCGTACCACTGATATGTACGGTTAAAGCCTATAACACCAACCTCAAGCTGTGTTTCCTTATTCTGCTCGAATTCAATAGGAACATCCATATAAAGTGCATTTTCCTGATTTATTTCTCTGAATTCAACTCCGAATTCCTTTGCCCACTGATTAGCATAAGTACCCGTCGTGCCATAGATTGTAAACTCAAGACCACTGTATAATTTACTTGGATTTTCTATTGTAGTAACGGTTGAACCGATTGCTACTGACACACCCTCCGGTAAGTCACTAATTGTTTCAACAACAGGGAGAATAAGTCTTTCTATATATACGTTACCATTAAAGGCATTGCGGTTAATGGTCGTAACTGATGGCAACTCAATTTCCTTTAATTTTTTACAATTGTTAAATGCAAGTGAATAGACTGTAATTGCCTTTGGTAAATAAACAGATTTAAGCTCAATACAATTAGTAAACATACTAGCTCCAACTTCTCTTGCCTGTGGTAATGCTATTTCCTCCAGGCTTACACATCCCTCAAAAACATTGCCACCAATATTAGTTGCGTTTGGTAGATTTACTTTTTTCAGATTTGAGCAGCTTTGGAAACAACCAATATCACCTTGTTGCTTACCTGTTTCACCAAAAGTTGTAAGCCTTGGAAAATCTATTTCTTCCAGTGAACTACATGTTGAGAAGGCGAGACGACCTATTGTATCAAGGTTATCTGCATTAATTTCAACAAGAGCCGTGCAATTACGGAATGCCTCCTTTTCTATACTATCAACAAGCGGAATATTTACCTTTTCAAGCTCTGCACAGTTTTTAAAGGTTGACCAATTAATTTTTGTCACCTTAGAAATATTGACAGTTTTAACGCCTGAGTTATAGAAGGCAAATGACCCGAGCTCTGTTAATGTGTCAGACACCAGACTTGTGAGGCTTTTTGTATCATAAAAAGCACTTGCTTCTATCTTCTCAACCGTTGAAAAATCGATATATTTAAGTTTTGAACAGCCGTTAAAAGCATCTTCACCTACAACCTTAAGGCTATTACCCTCAAAGCTTTCAAGTGCCTTGCAAGCACGGAAAGCAAATGTATCAAGCTGTTCAACACCCGGTGCACGAACCTGCTTAAGATTTGATGCACCATAAAAAGCATGCTCTCCTATGGTTTTCACACTCTCAGGAAAAACGATATATTCCAGCGTTTTCTTGTCTCTGAAAGCATATTCACCAACAGCATTTACTTTTATCCCCTGAATAACCTCCGGAACAAAAAGCTCTTTATCCTCACCAAGATATTCAATAATCGTACCATTTTCATCTATAATATATTTGGAATCCTCATTCGGGAAGATTTTAGTATATGTATGCTCAACAAACTCACTTAAAGTCGCACCCTTGCGGAATGCATACGCCTTGACGGTTGTATCGTACTTTATTAAGATAGGCTCCGTATATACCTCATAATATCCTGAACTGAATTCAGACCTTGTATAATATATGGTAGCATTTTCTTCCGAACTTGAAAGAGTGAGCATAAACGGAAGGTCAAAATTGCCACCTACCCTGCTGAACACTGGTGGGGATAATTCGTCCACACCACGAGTGATGTATTCCATATACAAGCACATTGCCTTTGAATAAGCATCCCCTTCCTCCGGAACAGCGTGTGCCTTTAAGGTTTCGCTGATTTCTGCCGGAGTAAGTAAAGGTGCATTCAGAATAACATAAGTTACCGCAGCAGCAACAAGCGGTGACGCCATTGATGTACCTGATGCTGTTTTATAAGAATTTCTTAAGTAGGAGCTATAAATATTTACACCCGGAGCAGCAATATCACATACTGAACCATAGTTTGAGAATTCGTTACCTGTACAGTTATCACCATGCGCAATAACAGTAATACATTCAGGGAAGCATGCCGGTGTATATGTAGTATAATCAAGATTTACAAAATCGTTACCGGAAGCTACAACTACAGTAATATTTCTTCTGATTGCTTTTTTTACCGATTCATGCAAGGCATCATTTTCACCTTGTCTTCCAAGGCTCATATTGATAACTTCAACACCGTCAGCAATTGCAGCTTCAACACCAAGAACGACCTGTATATCCGTACCCCTACCGGTACTGTCAAGAACCTTATACGGCTTAATCTTAACGTTAGGAAGTGAGTTTACGGCAACAATACCGGCAACGTGAGTACCATGTCCCTCATTATCTTCGGAAGAGTTTTCAGATCCGTCAGAAGAAAAATTCTTACCTGTAGGTATAACACGGTCCCTTAACAATTCGTGAGTTGATTCTACACCTGTATCCACAACAGCAACCTCGATTTGTCTTGAATATGTTGTATCGGATAAAGCAAGATACTCCTTGAGTGCTGTGATACCTACCTGTTTTGCAGGTTCTGCTAATTGAGGTCTTTGCTCAATTATCTCTTCAATAGACTGAGCTTCATTTTCAACCTCATAATCTTCCATAGCTATCACACCATCAGGCTGTGCGTATTCTACACTATCCAATGTCAGATAATACTCACAAGCTTTTTTTGCATCTTCAGGTGTAGCAAACTGCAAAACATGAAGGTCATTATAGCCTTCTGCCACATCAACAGCATTAAGCTTATTGATTTTTTTCTTTGACTTAACAATGATTCGTGCCGTCTGATACTCATCATTAATCTCAGGGTCTTCAGAATCCATAGATGACGAGCCATAGAAATTGTCTTCGTTAACTGTTGTTTCTGCATCTCTGATAAGATTTATTACGTCTTCGGAGAATTCATCCAAATCATCAAAAATCACCACATCATCTGCAAAAGCAGAAAATGTCATCATCGGCATTGAAGCCAATAACATAATTAAAGAGAGTAAAATACTAAATGATTTTTTTGCTCTTTTTTTCATAAAAATTCCTCCCCATAAGAAACTTTATAATATCCCTAAATACATTTTATTAAAAATCTTCATCAAATTCAATATAAACCTTAAAAATACAATAAAACTACAAGGGAAATTAACGAAATAACTATTGACATTAAAGTTATAACGCAATTAAATACTGAAAAAATATCAGCACAGCAGGTAACTTCCACTGTGCTGTAATAAAGTCAAGATAATATTAACGTATTAATAATGTGCTACACCACAATCGCAAACTTTATTTGAGCCAAAAATTCTTTGGAAGAAAAGAATGAAATTAAAGAAGATTTTTGAAATACCTGATTTATGACAATTACATTCGCATTCTACTGTTGGGTCGAGAAGCTCATTATCAGCATCACAGTATCCGTCACCATCATTATCTGCATGTCCTGTCGCATCGATTTCAACTGTTTCTCGGCTGATTTCTTCTTCACAAGCTGAACAATAAATAACCACATCTTTGCTGCCGTTTTCTGTGCATGTAGGAGCAATATAGTTTTCTTCGACTGCATTTGCAGGAGTATGACCTAACGCATCAACAGTTGTCTGTTCTGTGAAGATTTCATCACATACCGAACATTTTAAACCCTCTGTAAGTCCTGTTTCTGTACAGGTTGGTGCTACCGCCAAAAGTATTTCTTCTGTGTGACCTAATGCTTCTACATAATCAGCAACATAAGTGTCACCACAGTTACAAGTATAGGTTGTATATCCTCTTTCTGTGCAGGTTGGTGCTGTCACTGCTGATTCGTAATTATGTTCTCCGCTCTTTTCAATTATCTCTGTGTATGTATCACCACAATAACAAGTAAATGTCATAACACCTGTTGCCGTATGTGATGCAGGCGTTGTGATTTTTGATTTATATTTATGACCCTTTGCAGGAACAACGTCCTGTTCTTTTGTTATTTCGCCGCAAACAGAACATTTTGTACCGGCTGTAAGTCCTGTTTCCGTACAAGTCGGTGCAACTGCAGGAACTGTTTCTTCTATGTGACCAAGTGCATCAACATAATCAGCAATATATGTGTCACCACATTCACAGGTATAAGTTGTATAGCCTCTTTCTGTGCAAGTAGGTGCAGTTATAACAGCATTGTGATTATGTTCAGCGAGTTTATCAATAGTTTCTGTGTAAGTATCACCACAAGTACAAGTATATGTCATAACGCCTGTTGATGTATGAGTTGCAGGAGTTGTGATTTCTGATGAATAATTGTGTCCTGTTGCATCAATATAATCATCAATATAACTGTCACCGCAATCGCAAGTGTATGTTGTGTAACCTTGTTCCATACATGTCGGATTAATTACAGTTAATTGATATTCAATCTTATGTGTTTCTGTTGTGTTATAATGCTTTCTTGCATTAAGCAGAGGTTGATTATATGTATCAATTGTAATTTCACGCCATTGCTCTATTGAACCTGAATATTTAACATTTCTCAGTTTATAGCAAGAATAAAATGCATAATTATCAATGTGTGTTATACTATCAGGGATTGTTACAGTTGTAAGCTGATAACAATTTTCAAATGAACTGAATCCGATTTTAGTTACACCATTATGTATTATTACATCTGTAATGCTACCATAAGAATAAAATGCATAATCACTTATTTCAGTTATCCCTTCATTAATAATTACAACTTTAATGTCATCCTTATAGGCTTTAAACGGAGCATTAGTACCATAGTGACTCATCGCACCTGAACCGGAAATAGTAAGAGTGCCTGTTACGTCGTCAAAAGTCCATACAAACTTGTTGCCGAAAACACCTGTATCAATACCGATATATTCATAACAAGAATCACAGTATTTGTCAGAATCATTGTCTGTATGACCGGTTGGATTAACATAATCCTCAGCATATGTAAATCCGCAATCACAGGTGAATGTTGTGTAACCTTGCGCTGTGCAAGTTGGTGGAGTTACTATTGTTTCAGAATGATGTGTCGCGTGTTCATTTTCTCCGAAATGAATAGTTGTGTAACCATCAATTTCAACACCATTACCTTCGTTAATCAAATTCCACTCTTCTTCGATACCTAAATAGTAGATGTCAAGACTGGTTGGATGAAACATTGAACCGCTTGTAGTAATTGCATCATCTTCAATTACAGTTACACTCTTTGGAATTGTTAAGCTTTTAAGTCCCTCTCCACACTCAACAAATGCATCTTCCTTGATTGTTGTAACCGTATCAGGAATTGTATATGATGTCATTTTAGTTGCCTGTGGGCAAAGAATAAGTGTTGTTTTATCCTTGTTAAACATAACACCGAATTCATCACTTGAAAAATACGGATTTTCACTGTCAACAGTTATAGTTTCAAGGACATCACAATTTAAAAGTGCCAAATTACCGATAGTTTTTACGCTCTTACCTATTTCAAGTTCTTTAAGATACAAACAGCTTCTGAACGCATGAGGGCCAATCGTTTCAACGCCATCACCAATTATTATTTTTTTAGCAAAAGACTCAAAAAATGCTGAATCGCCAATAGTTTTCACGCTGTCAGCAATTATATATGTATCAAATGGCTGACCACTGAATGCATCATCACCGATTCCTGTTACACCTTCTTTGATGATAACATCATCTACATAACTTGTGTAACCTACAGTCATACCAAGTTCTTTGTCATAAGTAGCTGTAAAATTATGTTCTTTCTCAATTGTACCTGTACCATAGATAGTTAATGTTCGTGCTTCTTTATCAAGAACACCAATAAGATTATCACCCTGAAAATTAGCAAATGAATTTTCATTAAGAGCAGGAATAATCTGACCTTCTACATATACCAAACCACAGTTTGAACATCTTTCATCACGAGTGGTTCCTGCTTCTGTCATTGTTGGTACTTTTGCAGGAGTTACCACCTTTGTATGTCCATTAGAAGTATATGAATAACCACAAACTGAACACAGATAAGTCATTACGCACTCTGATGTCCCCGGTGGTGTTCCTGTTTCTTCGTAATTATGACCTAATGCAGGGATAAAATCAGATGAATAAGAGCCTCCACATAATGTACAAGCATATGTTGTATAGCCTTTTTCTGTACAAGTTGGGTTTGTTGTTCCAACTACTACAATATTATGTTCTTCTGTTGCAGGAACATAGTCATCTTCATACTCCGAACCACAAATTGAACACACATACAATGTATATCCATCATAAAGACAAGTTGGTGGCACTACTTTACTAAATACATATTCACACTCATGGTCACTATCGTCAAAATGGAATTTGGCATTAAGCAAGTTAGCATTACCTTTTGTGCTGATAGATATTTCATCTAATTTTGTTTCAGGGAATGAACAATAAACATCTGCCAATTTTGCACAATTGCCGAAAGCATAATCACCTATTGTTTTTATACCTTTTCCAACATACAAACGAAAAAGCTCCTGACATGTTGAAAATGCACGGTTTTCTATTGTGGTAACACTATCAGGTATTTTAATCTGAGTTAAATTCCATCCTTGGTCAAATGCTCTTTCACCAATAACCTCAACACCATCAGGAATTTCATACATTGTGTCTGTGTGGTTTGTAGGGAAACGAAGAAGTGTCTTCATATCCTTTGTAAAAACAACACCATCAACAGAGCAGATATATGGATTATCTTCTGAAACAATAAACTCCTTAAGATTATTCATATTGCTAAAGTTTTTTGCCTCAAAATCCGAAACACCTGCTCCAAGTTCAAGATAGAGCGAACCGTCACCATTAAAAGCTCCACCGATTTTCTCAACGGAATCAGGCACAACAATCTTATTTGTATTGGAATCATAATCAAAATCGTCGGATAACTCGATTACTTTATACCCATCAATCTCTGACGGAATTTCCAATACATCACTTTCTGCTCGTGAAATTCCATCATCGCTATTAAGTCGGCAGGTCTTTTCTTCCTCAGAAATAACAGTATAGTCATAATTTTCTGTTATTTCTTCAGCACTTGCTGTGATTGGGATTATTGAAATCACCATAAGGATTGCGAGGATAATTGATAAAATTTTATTAAGTTTTTTCATTATAATTCCTCCCTTAATATAATTTTTGTTAATCATATTTTATTCTATAAGTTTGTCGTTTGCAATCCCAACAACAAAAATGCAAGAAAAAACGGTAAAAATACAAGAAAACATTCAAACTTTTCTATTGACAAACATCGATATTTTATTTTTGCTTTAAATAAACAAATTTTATGTTGTCAAATGTATAATACAATATCTCTATAATAATCAAAGGTCTTTTTCTAAACTGCATTGTTTTTTACGCTAAACTGCACAAACCAAATTGCTTTGACAAAGATAAATTAAATCATAACAAAAAAAGACTTGCACACTTCGGACTTTCATAATATCCAAGGTGTACAAGTCTTTGCACTATATATTATTAGTTTTCAATTGGGAAAATTATGGAAACTGTAAATTCTTTTGCATCTTGATTATATTCCCACTCAACATCTCCGTTATATTTTTTTGCTGTGCGACAAATACTTTTGAAACCATATCCATGTAGTCCAACAGATTTTTTTGTTGAAACAAGCTTACCATTCTTCACCAACGGAGGAGTATCGGATGAATTGGTTATATCAACAACCAACATTTCCCCCAATTTATTAATTCCAATGGTTATAAATTTCTTGTTGCTTTTAGTGGCAGACTCAATTGCATTGTCTAACATATTATTTAAGATTGATGTTAAATCATTATCTGCCATAAAGGAAACATCGGAATTGTGAATATTTTTTTCAAAGGTTATATGATTCTTTTCACAGATATAATCATATTTACTTAATATCAAATCTAATAATCTGTTTGATGTTTTTCCTATTTGATTGGTTTTTTCTAAATCATCTACTATTCCTTCAATATATTTTTTGAGTTTTTCTGGTTCATCAGACAAATCATACAATGCTCTGTAATGTTTTTTTGTATCGTGAACAAACAGTTGAAGTTCGTCATTTTGGTGTTCCAATAAGTCAAAATATGTGTTATTGATTTCTTGCTCTTGTTGAAAAGTTTTCAGTTCAAGTAGTTCTTGTTCCTTTTGGGCTTGCTTTTGTTGTAATATGCAAGTTATTATAACTGCTACAATCAAAAACAAGCTGGAACATGCTAATACTAATAATATATTATTTGTGAGCTTGAAGTAACTGCAAATTATTACAAAATTTATCAATATCAATAATAAAGATAATGGGAAAATGAGAAACGTAAAATTTATTCTTTCATTTGACTGTGATTTATTTATTATTTCAGATACTATTTTCAATAATACAAACAATAATGACTTACTGAAAACAATCAATAAGATATATGTGTATGTATTATTAATGAAATCACGCATAGTTTCGCCATTTATGAAGTTGAGAATGTTTAAAACAATAAACTCGGTTAAGAGAACTAAACATGCTATCAAGACTGAATAGAACAACGAAAATCTTATGTTTTGCTTATATAATACTTTGGCAAAAATAAAATGAAAAATTACTATAAGAATAATGTTAATTACAACATTGTAGTTAAATATCAAATTAAATACACACATTATAATATAGCCTATTGTTATAGCAAGTGGTTTTTTTATTTTAAAATCTGATTTTTGTATGCCTTCGTAAAAGGAGATAGATACGAGAGCTTCAACAAGTTGAAGAATAATATTTAAGGATATTGAATGCATACTATTTTCTCCTTTTCAAATAGTTAAAGAAATAATTTCTGAATGCAGATTGTTTCCTATATGAAACACCTATGATTTCACCTGTTGTTAATTTTACTTCATTCCGTTTATATTGGTCTATATAGTCTAGATTTAATATGTAACTTTTGTGAACTCTATAAAAACTTATATGTGTTAGTTTTTTCTCCCAATAATCAATAAGGTCGGTCGAATAAAAAATACCCATAGTAGTTACAATTTTAACTCTACGGTTATCAGTTTCCAGATAAATAATATCTTTAGCCGTAATTTTTTGCACTATGTTGGAGTCTTTTAAAAAAATTTCTATTGTTTCATCGTTGATTAGCTCAACAGCTTTATCAAGACCGTTGCGGAATCGCTGATAATCTAATGGCTTTTTTATAAATCTTAAGGCGAACAAATCCATTGCATCATCAATGTACTTTTCGTATTCTGTAATGAAGAAAATAATAATATTTTTGTTTTGTTCCTTTAGTTTTTTTGCAATTTCAAGACCTGAAATGCTGCCTATTTCTATGTCCAAAAAAGCGATATTGTAACTTTTAGTAGATTCTAATGCTTTTTGTCCATTATCAAATGAATCATAAAAACAAGTAATATTTCTTTCTTCACAGTATTTAAGTAAATACTCGAGAATTATGCCACCACATTTGTTGTCATCATCACAGATTAGTGCATTAATTGTCATATTTTCACCCTCCATTTCACGATAAAATTTGTATTATTACTCAATTTAATTCTAGCAAAAACCTTTTTCAATAGCAAGGAAATTACCAAACTGCATATATTTTACTGCAATTTTGTACGAAACAGAAAAAACCTCCCCATTTCTGGAGAGGTAAAATCTGATTATTTGTTTTTTCTTTCGTTACTATACTCAATCAATCTTTCAGTCATCTTTTTAATATATTCTTCAATTTGTGGGTCAGAGTTCAGATTTCTTATTGCATCAAGATGGTTTTGTGCATTATCAGCATAAGTTCTTAAATTTTCATTCTGCTTTTCAATGATACTGTAATATGTTTTTTCTGTTTCCACTTTTTCAACTTCAGTTTTTAAGCGAAGAAGTTCAGTTTCTTTTTCAATGCTTCGTTGATAAATAAGAAACAATAGTGTTGTAGGCACAATAAGAATAAGACTGATAATTGCCAATGCAATCTGTCCTGTTGAATTAACATCACAATATGCACATATATAACAAAATGCAACAAGTGAAATCATAAGTGCAAAAGGATAAATCAAGAATGAAAGCGGTACTTTAAAATTACTTTCTTTAACAATAAATCTCGATAGGATAAGAACAGAAATTAATAACAACACCTTACTTGCTAAACCAAGTATTGTCAATGCAAAATCACTATATAAATTTTCTACCATAGAAACTACATTTTGCGAAGATAATACAAGTTCAATCAACACTTCCCATATAATACCAATTAATGTAATTATAAAACCATAAAAAAATGCTTTTTTTATTTTAAGTTTAAAACAAAGAAGAGCAAACAAAATATTTGACAGTGTATAGCAAGCAAAGTTCAGCCAAACAACTTGTTTTAACAATAAATTCACCAATAATGCTACCGTAAAAAGTGCGCCACCAATAAAAAAACATTGGCTTGGTTTATATTTTCTTTCGGTTGCAGATGAAAAGAAAATATAGGCCGCCATAACTTCAATAGCATAAACAATAATCGTTACAAAAATAAAATACATTGTTATTTCCTCTCGTTCAGCATAACTGTTGCTGTGAAAACTTTATTCTGATTATCATATTCCCAATCATAGTCACCGTTATATTTCGAGAGTGTCTTTGCAACGCTTTTAAGACCAATACCGTGAAGTTTTTTATCATTCTTTGTTGTAATCAACTTGTTATTTGATGTTTTTGGTGCTGTGTCACAGCTGTTTGTAACAATCAAAACATCATAAGTATTTCTGTGGTCTGTTGATAATGTAATTTCTCGTTTTTCTGACTTTTCAGCAGATTCAAGAGCATTATCAAGAAGATTACCCAAAATTGTTACAAGGTCGTAGCCTTCAACATATTCAAGATTTTTGAGCCTTGTATCAAAGGTGAATTTAACATTCTTGATTGAACATTCTGTTACATATCGATTGATGATAACATCAAGTGAATGGTTACCACTTCGACTAACCTTACTGTATGTCGCAAGGCTTTCTGTAATCTTATTAAGATACTCATCAATTTCAGGGTTATTATTAAGGCTTCTTATGGCAGCAAGATGATTTTTAGCATCGTGAGCATAAATTCTTAAATCCTGATTTTGTTTGTCGAGAATATCATAGTAAGTCTTTTCAGTTTCAGCCTTGTCCATTTCATTTTTTAAACGGAAAAGCTCGTTTTCTTTTTCAATGTTTCGTTGATAAATAAGGAATAAAAGAGTTGTGGGCACAATAAGGATAAGGCTGATTATCGCCAAAGCCATCTGTCCTGCTTTATTAACTCCACAATAAGCACAAACATAAAAGAATGCACATAGAGTAATCATAAGTGCTAATGGATAAATAAAGAATGAAATAGGTGCTTTAAAACTACCGTCTTTAACAACAAATCTTGAGAGAATAAGCACGGATATAAACAACAAACCTTTGGCACTACACGCAATAAAAATCGCTGAATAGTCACCATACACATATTCAAAAAAATTCCTTTCTAATATTGACATAAGTGAAAACTCAACAACGACTTCCCAAATTATACCTATAAGTGTAAGTGTAAAACCATAAAACAAGCATTTTCTAATATTAAGATTAAAACACAAACAAGCATAAAGTACATTAGCAATAATATAAAAAATTAAGTTAAGCCAAATCATTTGATTACCAATTATGTTTAGTGCACAAGCAACTGCAAACAAGCCGATACCTACCAAATAACAGGTCGATTGTTTAACTTTCTTTTCAGCTGCAGCAGAATAAAACACATAAGCTGAAATGAACTCTATAACATATGAAATAATTATTCCTAACTTAAACATTATAAACTCATCTCCTCTTTAAATACCTGAACCAGGCTTTATGGAATTCTGCCTGTTTTCTTGTTGCAATCGGTATTCTTATATTTTCATTAAGATAAAGTTCTTCATAATTGTATTTTGTAACATAATGAAGATTAACTAAAAATGATTTATGAACCTGATAGAAAAATGTTATTGGGAGTTTTTCGTTCCATTCTTCTATACTTTCACGAACAACAAATTCTCCTTCATTTGTGTAAATATAAGTCTTTCTGTTTTTGTTTTCTATATAAACGATATCGTCAACTAAAATTCGTTTATGTTCCTTGTTGTTATAAATAAAAACATCAACATACGCACCATCAATATATTCCATAGCTTTATCAAGACTTGAATAAAGTCGATTTACATCAAATGGCTTTTCAAAGAAACGGAAAACCTGCAAATCCATTGCAATATCCTGATATTCATTGAATGCAGTAACGAAAAAGATTACAACCTTACTATTTCTCTCTTTCAGTTCATATGCCAAATCGATACCGTCAAACACAGGCATTTTTATATCAAGAAACACTAAATCATAAACTGCATCACTTTCTGTTATTTCCTTCGGTGATGTTGTTGTATCAATCTGATATGCAATGCTGTGATTGTTCATATAATTTTCAATATGACCTTGCAGGTCACTTATGTATCTTACTTCATCATCACAGATAAGTATTCGCATAAAACTCCCTCCGTTTTCCCATAAAAAAGTTCCTTTTAACTCATAATAATTCTATCAAAATCTATCTTCAATAGCAAGAAAATTGCAAAATTGCAGATTTTTCCTGCATTTTTGCAAGAAAAACATTAAATAACGATACTCACAGTGCAACACTGTTTGTAAAAATGACGAATTGTATTAAATAGCGTAGTCAATGCCAAATCAGATACCACTATTGATACAATTTGTGCCAGTAGTGGTATCGTTGTTTTACTGCAAAAATCGTA
The DNA here is from genome assembly GCA_045631075.1 of Candidatus Fimenecus sp. Taxonomy (GTDB): domain Bacteria; phylum Bacillota; class Clostridia; order Oscillospirales; family Acutalibacteraceae; genus Fimenecus. The sequence goes on from JAZQUC010000220.1 coordinate 22,376, forward strand.
GCAATATAGCCATATAAAAGAATTAAGCGTTGCATTTGGGATTTTGTTGTCCATTATGCAACGCTTTTATATTGCCTATTCAGTTGATTACATAGAAACAATTGGTAGTCAGATAAAAAAATTCTAATTTTTTGTCACAAAAAGTACTTTTAAATCGATTTAGATATAAAGGATATAATATTTTGTTATCATGGAGGATTGTAAATATGTTGGTTTTTTCTACCAAATTATATGTAAAAGATAAACTCACAAACCAGATGTTTATAGATATGGTAATTAAGTGGGCAGCAGGAAGTCCAAATTATTCCTTTCATAATTTAGTCTGGAATAATAAAGAAGAGTATG
>JAZQUC010000221.1:0-1700 GCA_045631075.1 Candidatus Fimenecus sp.
GAATGTTCTTTGGCTCCCTCTGACGAGGGAGCTGTCTGCGAAGCAGACTGAGGGAGAGATTTAGTGTGCCGTAAAACTATCTCTCCCTCCGTCAAAATCAAAGATTTTGCCACCTCCCTCGTCAGAGGGAGGCATTATAATTGCGTCGCAGACCCTTAATTCTGCATTCTGAATTCTGCATTTTGCATTTCCCCAACAAACCTCCAATTTATCAATTCAAGCCACCCATACATAATAAAAGAACCAAAGTCATAAGACCTTGGTTCTTTCTGTTAGCAATATGTAATTATCAATATTTCTTTGAAAGAAGCTTTTCTGCTTCGTCCTTTGTGATTTTACCAACGTTACAGTCAGCCATAACCTGTACGTCCTTATCGTTGAGCTTGTAGAAACTCCAGATAACCAATGCGATAACAAGACCGATAATTGGCACAACGTTGTATGTAAACCAAAGACCGTCAAGTGCTTCACTTGTCTGTAATGCAACAGCGTTGATTTTTGAAAGGTCTTCAAAGCTACTTACTGATTGTTTTACGCCGTCGATTACGAATTCTGACTTGAAGCCGAACCAACCGAGAAGTGCAAGTCCCATTGAGCCTGAAATAGCGGCTGCAAGTTTAACTGCAAATGTCTGAATAGCAAATGTGATACCCTTTGCTTCTGTACCTGTTGTGTACTGACCATATTCAGCACAGTCTGGTGTAAATGTGAATGAAAGAACACCGATAATACCAAGAGGGATTGAACGAAGCATAAATGTAATGACAAAGAGAATGAAGTTTTCTCTTGTAGGAAGAATAAGGAAAGACAAAAGAATAGTTGCAAGAGCACTGATTCTGAAAAGCTTTGTTTTGTCCATTTTTCTGATAATTTTAGGTACAAGAAGTGCCATAATAAGCTGTGGTAATGCAGCAACAGTACCTGTAATAAGAGATGCAAGAGAATTGTTGTAAATATAATATGCTGTAATCATATGTAAAGCATTATATGTCTGTGCACCTGAATAGAAAATGTAACCGATATAGTAAATAAGAAGATACTTGTTGCTAACAACATATTTAAGCATTCTTCTTACTGTAAACTGTTCTTCGTCAATAGTCTTGTTTCTTTCCTGACAATGCTTGATTACAGGAATCATTGTTGCCATAGCTACTGCTGCAACAACAATAGAAACAGGACCGTAACCCATACCGATAAATTCACTGATAAGAACTGTTACAAGAACAGTTGTAAGGGCTGTACCCACACCAGCAGTAATGCCTTTGAGAGAAAGAATTGTATTTCTTTCTTCAACATTACTTGTCATCGCTGTGATGATGCCGAAAGCAGGTACGTCGCAAAGTGTGTATGCTGTATCCCAGATAATGTATGCCAATGCAAACCATACAAGCTTAACTGTTTCACTTGCTGCAGAAGGAATGATAAAAATTGCAATTGTTGCAGCAGGTGTAAGTGCACAGGCGATTTTAAGCCATGGAATATACTTTTTACCACTCTTGAATGTAATTTTATCAAAAATAACACCGAAGATAGCGTCGTTAACAGCATCCCAAACCTTAACTATCAACATAACCGCTGCAGATTTAATAGGGTCAACGCCGATAAGAAGAAGGAATGTTGTAAGATAACCAGCTATCATATTGTAAATCATATTCTGTCCGAAGAAATATGAATAATAGCTTTTTCTTTCAGTTTTCGTT
>JAZQUC010000222.1:0-3905 GCA_045631075.1 Candidatus Fimenecus sp.
GGAAGAAGATTTATATATGTTTCACTGTGCCACGGCACCTAAAGAAAGGAAATCTCTGCAGGAATATATTGAACTTTACCTGACCGAAAAAGACGAAAGGTATTTCAGTTTCTTCCTGCACTTTTATGAACCAAGGCTAAATGACAAGATTTATGATATAGTACATAATTATGCTATGCAGGGGCATTTTGCTGATTTGAAAATGGTGTTCGTTCACGGACTTTACAAGGCTCTTGAAAAATATGATTTATCGCAGAATGTGCCGTTTCTATATTTTGCAAAGTATTATTACGAACATGAAATTCACGAATACATCCGTTCAATGAGGCACGGTCTTACAATACCAAATGCTGATGAGGACAAAATGCTCCGCAAAGCTATGGCTCTTTACAGAGAGTATGGAGAAGTGCCTACTCAGGAAAACATTGAGAAGATAGCAGAGCAGATTGACCGTTCACCGAAATTCACCTGTGAGCTGATTACTGCTGGGTTGCGTAACACTTTGTTTATACCGTTTTACAAAGAATACTGTGATGAAGATTCAGAAGAAACTGCAGAGGATGTTACAAGTGATAACACCTTTAATCCTGAGCTTGAGCTTATCCGAAAAGAGCAATCAGAGGCGGTATGGGAAGCATATAACGACCTCGATATTGGTTCACAGCTGATGATTGCGGATAACCTTGCTTTCTGCCCGGAATGTCACAGTATATTTGAGATACAAAAAGACAAAAACGGCGAACCCGTTAAGGTCCGCCGTAAGAAGAAAACGTATAAAGAAATTGCAATGCTTAATGAGATGTCAGAAGAGGAAAGTGTGAGGGTTAGCTTGGAGAGAGTTTATAAATATATAAGAAACAACTTGAAATCATAAAAAACATTTTTACATTGAAAGCAAGGCTTTTTATTTATAAAGTAAATTCTAAATCAACTTTTTTCTTCTGCTTCTCGGAATAGCGTAGTCAATATCTTCACGCATATAATCATATTTTGTTTTGATACCTTTCTGCATTGCTTTGTAAACATTGTAGGGTATTCGTTTGCCTTTCGGGTTTTCAATAACAGACAGTCCGTGCTCAAGACAGATTTCATCACTCGCCTTTCTGAGCAGACGGTACATAGCCCTGTCTTCGTTCATCTTTCTTCCATCAGTCATTGAAACAGAATGATCTCCTTAAGTTGTTTTTTATCAAATTTATAAATTCATAACCTTTATTTAAGCTCAGATATAGCTCCAAATATCAATTCAAAGAAAAGACATATTACTTCAATTAAAGCAGCAATTAAAGAAGCCAACTTGTTTTCTTCTTTACTGATATCTTCTGTATCTTCAACTATTTCACCATCAGTGAATGTGATATTTGATTTAGCTTCAGCATAATCCTGACCAACTGTACCACCGAGCTTATCATCAATATATGACTCAAGTGCTTCAACATCAAGCATACCATCTTTTTGAATAACCTTTGTATTCTCAAGCATCTTCAATCCGCTTCCGTACTCAAGAAGGTAGTAATTTGACGCAGCAATAGTATATGTTTTGTCGAGTTCAAGAGGCTCATAAGTACCGTTATCTTTGTTGTACACCTTTATATTATAGACTTTATACTGACCTGTAACTCCTGCAAAGTCTTCGTATTCATCAAGTACAACTGAAGAAGGAATACTTGTATTGAAGGAAAATGTCAGTCCGGAAAGATGAGGGAAAGCACCGCCTTCACCGGGATAGTACATCATGGTCATTTCTATCATATCTTTTATGGTCTGGCCACTTATTTCTGCTAAAACAATCGTATTATTAAAAGGAAGTACGTTAAGCAAATTATTGAAAGTAACGTCACCTGCCGGAATATCGGCTCTGAGGCTACCGCCGTTTATGTAACCAATATCAGCATCTACAGCATTTCTAAAAGCTTCTGAACACAAATCACCAAGATTGGTTTCATTATTACGCACCAAGCGATTGCCGTCTTTATCTTTTGTAATTAGATCAACTTCACTGAAAGCTACTTTTCGCTCGCCTAACATTGAATATTCAGCATATATCTCATCAATATAGGCATCTACTACAGGGTCTGTTGACTTGTAATTCTCAGTCTTAATAAGCTCTGTTTCAAAATTTTCTTCCGAGATTGTGAGCTTACCAATATACTCAAATTTTGTACCGGTGGAACTTAAAAGAACTTCATTTCCATCCTTATCGGTTATTGTCCGGCTTTCTATAACGCTGTGTGAATGTGCATCAAGAACTACATCAAATCCACTTGTATTTCTGATAAGACTCTCTACATCCTCAAGTTCACCGTATAATTCATCTTCTGCATATCCAATATGAGAAAGAGCAATGATGTAATCTGCTCCGTCTGCTTGAGCTGACTCAATATTTTCCTGTACAACGTCATATAAGTCGGTTGAATGGAAGGTATAAATATAATTCCCGTTTTCATCCTTGAACTGAGCCGGAGCTGATGAAGATATTGTTGATGGAGTAGTTATACCGATATATGCGACATCAACATCGCCGTAAGACACAATTGAATAAGGCTCATAGCATGTGGTATCCTCACCTGTTTTCTGAAAATTACAGCAGACAGGCTTTGTATCCATCATATCAACCAGCTCGGCAAGTCGCTCAAGCTTGTAATCAAATTCATGATTTCCCAGGGTTACTGCATCATATCCGACAAGATTCATAAGATTAATAATATACTCACCCTTTGAAATAACACCCAGGCTGTTACCCTGAATAAAGTCACCGCCTGAAACCACACCGACATAAGAGTGGGTTTCCTGTAATTCCTTTTTCATAGCAGAAAGCTTTGAATATCCTTCTACTGTACAGTGTACATCGTTTTCATAAAGAATAACGATATCCTCGCTGTTTACAGCAAAAGCAGACAGCGGAAGCATACTGATTACCAGTAATATACAAGTAATAACAATCATAAACTTATTTTTCATTTCTTATATCACCTTTACTTATATAAAATTTACATAAATATTATACATACATACTATTACAAAGCTCTTACAAAGCAAGACATCCGGGAAAAAATCCCGAATGTCTTTTTACTAAAAACCAAACTTAATTATCAGCTTTCCTTTTTGCGCTTGATAAGTGACATAATACACATACCAAGTCCAAGACCTGCAACGCCACTGATAGCTATCATTCCGTACGCAAACATACTGCCTACAACTGTGGGAACTGATGTTTCAGCACTCTTCTTGTTGTTTGAGTTACCGAAAGCCATATAAATGGTTTCTGTGTTTTCTTCGCCGTTAAAGGAGTTAAGGTTGAAGCAGTTCTTTGTACCGAATGCTGCAACAGGTGTGTACTTACCGAAGTTATCTGCTGAATCAATGAAGTAGCCTGTTGAGGTCATACACTTGCCTGCTTCGAAGCTCTTTGTGTAGTAGATAGCATTCCACTGCTTACCGCTGTAACCGTTTGTATCACCGGGCTTTTCAGCAGTTTTGCCACCGTCACTGTAAAGTGAATTTACAACAGTGTAGTTAATGAATCTGTTGCCGTTTGCAGTTGAAACTGTGTCAACCATATTTGCAGGAATCTTGGTGTACTTGGGATTGTACTTGTCAATAATCTGTACGACTGAATAAGCACTGAATACGATCATTGCAAGGCCCGCAGCAAAACCGAGAGCTGTAAAAACAGCTGTGGATGTTGAAATATTATGCTTTGCATTCAAATCTTTTATACTTTTTTCTAAACCTTTAATACGTTCCCACGCCCTACCTTTTGCTTCAAAGTCAATACCGCTATGAAGATTTTTATAAAGTTTGTTTTCATAATTTAAAATATACTTGTAATCCTTTAATGCTTTCAAATCAGCTTGAGTCCAGTTTGTATTGTCGAAAACATTCTTAATGTAGTGAACTGAAGC
>JAZQUC010000223.1:0-20128 GCA_045631075.1 Candidatus Fimenecus sp.
GCCATTTATTTCTTCATCTCCTTTTTTATATATAATAGGATAAAATCGAAATAATGTCAAGCATTTACAAATAAAACTGCGAAAAAATAAGCAATTTTTTTGCGAATTTTAAGAAAATTGAAATTTTTTTTAAAAAAAACTATTGACATTTCGAGGAAATCGAGATAATATATGTATAAAGGAGGTGCGAAAAATATGGAAATGACATTAAAGGCTTGTAGAATTATTGTAAAAGCGAGTGTAAAAGAAACTTCAAAAGCAACGGGTATATCCGAGTATTGTATTCGTGCTTGGGAAAGCGGGGCGACAACCCCAAGAGTAACGCAGGCACAGAAATTGGTAAACTTCTATAATTCAAAAAATCCAAGTTTTAATATATCTGTAAACGATATAAATTTTTTACCCTAATATTTCGATTTAATCGAGATGGTGGAGGAAAAACGTATGAATCAACTGAATATTGATTTGTTTTTTAAAACTTTAATGGAGTTTATTGAAGAAAAAGAGAACGTAAAAATTGAATACACATTAGAAAGGAGGCCTGACAATGAAGCTACTGAATAACGGAGGTGTTGTAATTGGGATATATATGTATCAAGGATAGCAGCAGAGAATGTGACGGGTGTATGACTTGCAAGCCTGAAGAACACTATATTTGCCCTATATGCGGTCAAGAAGTATTTGAAGCCGTATATGTAAGCAATGACGGTGAAGTAATCGGCTGCGATAATTGCGCTCAAATTAAAGAACCTTGGGAGATGTTAGAAGATGAAACTGACTACGAATAATTATTATAGCCCAAAAGCCAACCAAGGCTATATGAGCGTATCGCAATTCAAAGAATTTAGCAAATGTGAAGCGTGCGCTATGGCTCAATTAAATGGTACATATAAGAAGCCTGAAACATCTGCACTGTTTTTAGGCTCGTTTGTTGACGAAATGCTTACGGGTACAAATAAATCACAGATAGAATTTATTGTTAAAAACCGTACAGATATATTTCAAAAAAGCAGCAAACTAAATAAATGTACTGACGAAGAACTTACTGTATTATTAAAAGATTATTCTTTTAAAATCTTTACCGATGAAAACAAACTCTATGGAGATGTAGTACAAGCATTGGAAACGATTGAAAGAATAAAAAATCAACCTTTAATGATGCAGCATTTTAACAGCAAGCATCAGGTTATTATGACCGGCGAAATCGCTGGCGTTCCGTTCAAAATTAAAATGGATAATTATAAACCTAATGAATTTATTTCTGACGGCAAGTATATGGCAAGTTTACGTTCTCCAAATATGTTTGAACCAATGGTTAAATATTGGGGATATGACATACAAGGTGCTGTATATCAGGAAATCGTTTATCAGAATACTGGAAAAAGGTTGCCGTTTTATCTTGATATTGGAACAAAAGAAAAACCTGCGCATTTAGCTGTTGCGGAAATAACACAATATGACCTTGACGAAGCACTTGAAAAGGTTATAAAGAACGCCCCGCGCTATCAGGCTATAAAAAATAGAGAGATAGAGCCCGAACGTTGCGAGGACTATAATTGTGATTACTGTACCGAAACCACAATTATTACAGAACCTATAGATAGTAACTTTTTAGGATTGCCAAAGAAACAATAAAATTTTTTTAAAATTAAATTTCGATTTAATCGAAAAAAATATAGGAGGATAAAAAATGAATGCACTTGTTTATGGCCCTTCCGGCGCGGGTAAAACCGTAAATTCGACGTTAGTAAGAGCAGAAAGGAGGAAAAAGAACTTATTGCTATGTTCTGATAACAGCCACATTGTTTTAAACAATGAAGCGTTTAAGCGTGATAACTTGACTATCGAAATTATCGAACATTGGCTTGATAAAGATAATTTAGGAAAAGACCAAAATTGCTTTATAAAGCAGTTTGATAAAGCCGTAGATAGCAAGATGTATGACAATATCATTGTTGATAACGTAAGCGATATATTTGACCTTGCTATCCTTGAATATGACGAAAGCGGCAGGATTAAGGATATGCGTCAAGCATATATGCTGGTATATCAGGAACTTAAACGTTTGGCAAGAAAAGCAGCGCAAGTTGATTGTAATGTTATCTTCACCGCTTGGACCGACTTACAAGAGATTATGCTGCCCGACGGAACAAAAACAGTAAGAACACAGCCGAAACTGCCTAATAAAATCCTTGATAACTTCTTGGGATTAACACAGATTGTAGCCTATGTAAATACGGCTGAAAAGGATGGTAAAAAGGCTTGGTATTACGTAACTGAAGGCAGACAGACACTCTATGCAAAAGACCAAATAGGTTGCCGTAAATCCTGTATGCCTGAAGATATTTTTTTAGGAGGTAAATAATATGGCTGAATTTTGGCAAGGCGTTTTCGCCACTTTAGGATTTGAATTTTTAACAATTATTTTAATTGCAATTATTGGAGGAAAAAGAAAATGAGTATTAATTGGAATTTTGACGCAAACGATTACGCCGAACAGAGTTTTAAACCCATTCCTGCTGGCGACCATCGTATGAGAATCGCATCTGCCGAAGAACAGACAAGCAATTCAGGTAAACAGATGATTAAGTTAGTGCTTGAAGTATCAGGCTATAACTCGACAATATGGCATTTCATTGTATTTATGCCTGAAAATCAGAAACTTACTAATCAGAAGTTAGGCGAAATTTTCAACAGTTTCGGCATCACACAGGGCGATTTCAACCTTAATAATTGGGTTGGCAAGGTTGGTGCAGCAAAGGTTAAACACGAAGCATATAACGGAACGGCGTCGCCTAAAGTTGCTTATTTCATTAACAAAGATAGACAGGATAAATTACCCGTTTGGCAAGAGCCGCCGAGTAAAGCATCATTAACGGGCGGTGGAAATACGGCACCTATAACAGATACGGATGATTTGCCGTGGAGTTAAGAGATTATCAGCAATCTGTTTTTAACGATGCTACAGAAGCGTTTCGTAACGGGGCAAAAGGCGTTTTATGCTGTTTGCCCTGTCGAAGCGGCAAATCGTTCATTATGGCACGAATGATACAAGGCGCAAAAGGTAACGTACTTATATTAGCCCATCGCCACACACTCATAAATCAGCATAAAGATTTATTAAGTAGTTTAGGCGTGCTTACAGATAAGGTAAGAGTTGAATCTGTATTTACTGAAGCAAGCCGGCTGGGTAGGTATAAACCTGACGACGTAAATTTAATTATCATTGACGAGGCACACTTATCTGAAGCAGCGTCATATAAAAAGGTATGCGAATATTACAACTGCCGCAGAGTTTTATTTACTGCAACGCCTGCCCGTTTAGACGGTCAACCATTAACATTAGCCGATACGTTAATTACAGGAATAACGGCCAATGAACTTATAAAAAAAGGCGCTATAAGTGAATATGATTACTATGCACCGGACCTGAACTTAAACACAGAAAATATAGGTATAGTAGCCGGAGAATATAACAACGGACAACTAACCGAACTTATGTGCCAAAGTGCAATTTATGGTGACATTCTTAAATATTATTGTACTTTAGGAGAAAACAGACAAGCCATAGCTTATTGCACGTCGATTAAACATAGTATGCAAACCGCAGATATGTTTAATAAAAACGGCATAACTGCCGTAAGCATAGACGGTTCTATGAATATGCGAGAACGCAACGAAAAAATGGATATGTTCCGAAAAGGTGAAGTGCAGATTTTATGCAACTGTAACCTTATATCAGAAGGCGTAACTTTACCGAATGCAAGCGTAGCATTGCTTTTAAGACCCACAATGAGTTTGCCACTATTCATACAGCAGGCTTGCAGGGTTTTAACTCCGGTAAAAGGTAAGAAAGCCATAATCATAGATTACGTAAACAATATACAAAAACACGGATTGCCTACCGATGCTCATAAATGGAGTTTAACACAAAATATAGAAAAGCGCAAGCAATTTAATGAAGATGGCACATTATCAATAAGACAATGCGAAAACTGTTTTAGATGCTTTAAAACTGCTCAAAAATGCCCGTACTGTGGCTATGAGTATAAAGTTAAAGGCAGAGAGTTAAAAGCTGTAAAAGACGTTGAATTAAAGCGTATAGAGGCCATTGAAAAAGAAGAACAAGAACAACAAAAAAAGGCTGCAAGAATGGAAGTAGGACAATGCCGAACCATAGCAGAATTACAAAAAATTGCCAAAGAAAGAGGCTATGCACAAGGGTGGGTATGGCAGATGGCAAGAATAAAACACATAACACGATGAAAGGAAGAAAATAAGAAAATGCAAAACTTAAATTTATTTGAAAAACCATTAAAAATAGACAAGCCTATTAGATTGATAGAATTATTTGCCGGCGTAGGAGCGCAAGCAAAGGCACTCACAAGATTGGGTGCGGTATTTGAGCATTATAAAATATCCGAATGGGAAGTTAATGCAACCGCATCGTATAAGGCAATACATAAAGAAAACGACAACGCCGATTATAGTGCGGAGTTTACTAATGAACAATTAACCAAAACTCTTTTCAATATTGGCGTTTCAACTGATGGCAAAAAGCCAATGACATTAAAAGAGATTGCACGTAAAGGCGAACAATGGAAAAGAACTGTGTTCAATAATTTTAAAGCTACTAATAATATTGGTTCTATTCTTAATATAAAAGGTAGCAACCTTGGTATCGTTGATACGGATAAATATTGTTACATAATGACATATTCGTTCCCTTGTCAGGATTTAAGTTTGGCGGGCAAACAAAAAGGTATGGCAAAGGGAGAAAATACCCGTAGTGGCTTGTTGTGGGAAGTTGAAAGGCTCTTAAATGAGTGTGAAGAACTACCACAAATATTACTTATGGAAAACGTAACGCAGGTTCACGGCACGAAAAATAAAGAGCATTTTGATGAGTGGATAAGTTTCCTTGAAAGCAAAGGTTACAAAAATTATTGGAAAGACCTTAACGCTAAAAACTTTGGGATTCCACAAAATAGAAATCGTACGTTTATGGTTTCAGTATTAGGAGATTACACATACGAATTTCCTGAAGAAATTCCCTTAGAATTAAGACTTAAAGATATGCTGGAAGATAGTGTGGATGAAAAGTTCTATATTAAAAATTTCGATAGCATAACCCCTGTGAATAAAGATTATTCAATGATTAATGGCGGTACTATTGGAAAAATGCACGATGTCTCACGCCGTGTTTACTCCGATGACGGAATATCTCCAACAATACATACTTGCGGTGGTGGTAATACTGAGCCAAAGGTTATAGCAGGTATCGGTGAGAAAAAATCCAACGGCGGTAAGCAATGGTATCAACAAGACCGTGTTTACGATAACAATGTCGCTATAAGCGTGACCACAGGGTTCAATCCTTATTACAACGTTTACGACCCTTTTATAGTTGCCTCCCGTGGCAGAAATCCTGAAAATCCTTCTGATAGAACTGCAGGCATACATCTTGAACAAAGGCTTGAACCTAATTTTAGTGGTTGCTCAAACACTTTGACTACTGTGCAAAAGGATAATTATGTTTGTGAACCTATGGTTCACAAAATTGGGAATATATATCATTCAGGTGGTCAAAATGGCAACATATATGATTCAGAAGGTTTATCACCAACACTATTAAGCGGAGAAACAAGCACAAAAGGAAATGGTGGTATTGGAAGTAGTAATGCTCCAAAGATTACTGAACCCGAAATCGCAGAACCTTATAATCTTCGCATCCGCAAACTCACTCCTAAAGAATGCTGGCGTTTAATGGGATTCGATGATGAAGATTTTGAAAAAGCTGCAAGCGTAAACAGTAATACACAGTTATATAAGCAAGCAGGAAACAGCATTGTTGTTGACGTTCTCTGCTATATTTTCGGTGAAATGCTATGAATAATTTTTGTTTAAAAAAGTATCAAGAATTTTACGATAAAAACGGATATATACCCTGAAATGTTTAACCCATATAACTGTGCTGAAATTACAGATATCGGACCTTGTATAACAGCAATTGCGGTAGTGCCGGTAGTAGTGCAACAGTTTTAATTATTGAAAGGAGAGAAACGGAATGAGCAGGTCAAAAGAAGAATTACAAATGTTACAAAGCCTCCCATTAGATGTAAAAATACGTATGACACAAACACGCATCAGACAATGGGTTCACGAATACGGCTCGGATAATGTTTATATATCTTTTAGCGGTGGCAAAGATAGTACCGTTTTGCTTGATATTGTACGTGACATTTACTCCGATATTGAGGCGGTATTTGTGAACACGGGGCTTGAATATCCTGAAATACAACAGTTTGTTAAAACATTTCCCAATGTAACTATATTACGCCCTAAAATGCGTTTTGATGAAGTAATAAGAAAGTATGGTTATCCGATTATAAGCAAAGAGGTTTCACACAAACTACACGATTTAACATCAGCCAGAAAAAATGGAAATTTTAATTCATACGCTGAAAGGCAGTTTCAAGGAAATTATGTCAGCAAAAACGGAAAAACGAACTCTATTAACATAGAAAAATGGAAATATTTAATTGACGCACCGTTTAAATGCAGCCATAAGTGCTGTGATGTTATGAAAAAAAAGCCTATAAAACAATACGAAAAGCAAACAAAAAAGAAACCAATAATAGGAACTATGGCATCCGAATCACAATTAAGACGTCAAAATTGGGTTCGATATGGGTGTAACGCTTTTGAAAAGAAACGTCCTACATCACAGCCAATGTCATTCTGGGCTGAACAGGATGTATTGCTATATATAAAGTTGTATGAAAAAGAAATGATTGAGCGTAGAAAAGAAGGTTTTCGTGAAACAGGTATGTCAGAAGAAGATATTAAAAAAATAAACTTTACACCTATCGCATCTGTATATGGCGACGTTGTCTATGAAACAGACCCCGAACAAATGCGGATTGAAGATTTTGATGTTGATAATGGCGGCGCTGACAAACTCATAACAACGGGTTGCAATAGAACAGGCTGTATATTTTGTGCTTTCGGTTGCCACCTTGAAAAAGAGCCTTCAAGATTTCAAATGTTGAAACAAACGCATCCACGACAATATGAATATTGCATAGGTGGCGGTGAATATGTGAACGACGTTTGGCAGCCAAACAAACAAGGGCTGGGAATGGCTCACGTATTCGACGAATTAAACAAGATATACGGCGAAGGTTTTATTAAATATTAAAAGCTGGGAGGTTATTAAAAATGACTAAAGAACAAGCCACGGATTACCTTGAAAAAGTTTTAAATGATTGGAATACTTGGCGAGAGCATCACGAACTCTTGTGCAAAGCGATAGAAGTTGTGTTGGAGGAAATTAAAGGTGAAGAATATATTCCCAATAATCTTAATAATTCTTGATATATGTGCCGCTTTGGTATATGCGCTTAACAAAGATTTTAAAATGGCAATTTACTGGATAGCGGCGGCAGTTTTGAATATATGCGTAACGTTTTAGGGGGGTGTGTAATGAGTAAATCAGAACACAGAATCCAAGATGAAATACGCCTTGCGTTATCAGAATATGGCGTCGTGCTGCGACTTAACAGTGGCAAATTCTGGCAAGGTAAACGTGTGTGGAGCAATGAATTTAACCAATACGTTTTAATTGATTTAAGGCCCGTTCAGGGATGTCCTCCCGGAACTTCAGATTTATTATTTATCGGCAACGAAAACATTGCCTTTATTGAATGTAAAGACGATAAAGGCAAGACCCGTGATGAACAAGAAAAATTTATAAAAATAATGCACTCATACGGACATAAAGCTGGTATCGCAAGGTCCATTGAAGATGCGGTGGAGGTTATTAATGGACGTTAAAGACATTAAAGCAAACCTTAATAAACCTGTAATGTTTGACAATTCCGTATATACACTTACAGGCAGCACTATCCGAAAAAACAAAGACGGAGAAATATATTACACAGCAGAGATTCTTGACAAAAATAAAAATTCTGTCTGTCAAGTGAAATTAAGAGATATTACGGAGGTAACGGAATGATAAAATTTAAAAACACCGATATTTATGGTGCGGAAGCAGCCGTCAGAGGTATGCGTAATCCTATGAACTCTTGGAATAAGAGCGATAGTAGGTGGGACGAAGCCGGTTTTATAATCGGCAATAACGACCTCAACCTTATGAAACGACTGATAAAAGGCGGTACAGAGCATCGTAAATTCTTGCGAATGATAAATGTAACTGTTGACATTACCGCCCCTCTTTATTGGTGGAAAGAGTTTGATACATATAAGGTCGGAACAGTTGCTAACAGTTGCAGTACAATGCACAAAATCCACGAAAAGCCGTTTACTTTTGGGGATTTTAGTATTGAACACATAGGTGATGTTCCAAATTGTGACCCAATGTATTTCGGTACGTTTGACGGCGTCCTTATAGCACTCAACGAGGCAAGGCGTTGTTATTTAGATACCAACGACAAAAAATATTGGTGGCAAATGATTCAGTTGCTCCCCAGCTCTTACAACCAAAAGCGTACAATTCAATTAAATTATGAAGTGCTTTTTACACAATATCACCAGCGTTTAGGACATAAACTTGACGAATGGAGCAAGTATTGTAAATGGATTGAGAGCCTACCCTATATAACCGAATTTTTGGAGGTAACGAAATAATGAGCGATAACGATAATGTAAAACATCCTTCCCATTATACATACGGGAAAATTGAGTGTATTGATTTTATCTTGGATAAAGAATTGAATTTTCCGTTAGGTAACGCGGTTAAATATATTGTAAGAGCGGGCCGAAAAGAATCTGTCGGTAAAACAATAACCGAAAAACAAATCGAGGACCTTAAAAAAGCTAAACAGTATATAGATTTTGAAATTGAACACTTGGAGGGAAAAAGATGAAATGTCCTGAATGTAAGAGCGAAACCGCTATTATTCGGAGCCGAGTTTTGATTGACGGAAGCATAAAGCGTAGGCAGCGCTGTAAAAAATGCGGATATGAGTTTGATACCTACGAATTTAACGCCGATAATATCCGTGATTTTTTAGAGGAACGGAAATTTGAAAAAGCAAACTGTGGTTTTGCTTCAAAAAGTTTATGCTGGAAATGCAGCAGAGCAACGGGCTTCTGTCCTTGGTCGAGAGAGTTTGAACCGGTACAAGGCTGGGACGCTGTTCAAACTACTGTGGACGGAATAGAAAGCTATGAGGTTAAAAGCTGCCCGTTATTTGAAAAAGATAAAAGGTGGTAACAGAAAAATGAGCGTAAGTATGGTTAACGGACACATTGATAACGAGAAAATGACAAACTATGACCGCATCAGGAATATGAGTGTTGAGGAATTGGCGGAGTTTATTTGCGGAATTTTCAATGAAAATGAAACGCTTACAGGATATTTCAAAGACAAGTTTATAAACGGCATAACAATTCCCGACTATGACGAGGAAAAAATAAAAGAATGGCTTGAAATGGAGGCAGAAGAATGAAAGATATAAAAGGATATGAGGGTTTATATCAAATTGATGAAAATGGAAATGTTTATAGTTTTCATACGAACAAGTTTTTAAAACCTGCACCGACAAGTTGGGGATATTTGACCGTTGAGCTGTTTAAGAATGGCAAAGGTAAAACACACAAAATACATAGAATGGTAGCAGAAGCATTTATTCCTAATACCGACAATAAGCCTTTAATAAATCACAAAGATGGAGATAAACAAAACAATAATATTGATAATCTTGAGTGGTGTACTTATAGTGATAATTTAAAACACGCTTGGGATATGGGGTTAAATCGAGGAAACAAAAAAGGAATAAATCAATGGAAAAGCGAGGTAACGGAAGAATGATTAGAATTTTCTCAAAAGATAGAAAAGAGTTAAAAACAGATATTGATACTTGGATTGTAAATTGGACTACATACAAAAGCGAATTTTTGAGTAGTATTGAATATCCAAACGTTAAAGAATGTTACAAGGCGTTTACAGACAGAAAAGAAGCAGAAGAATATACCAAAGCATTGAACAGTGCAATGAAATTGTTAGGAATAACATCTTTACCCAAAGCAATATTCTACAAACAAGAAGCTAACAGTATATGACATAAAAGGCGGTGCGCAATGAGAAAGATTTTGTTTAGAGGAAAAAGAGAAGATAATCAAGAGTGGGTATATGGTGTACCAACAACGGATGATTATGATGCAAAGTATATAATTCAAGGTATTTTCGAGTGTGATGAATATAGGTGTAATGGTGCGGATTGCTATAATGTTGATGAAAATACCATTTCTGAATTTACAGGCTTAACCGACAAGAACGGCACAAAGATTTTCGAGGGGGATATTTGCCGTTTCCGTGAGTGGAGTAAGGGCGATATGTGCTGGGTTGGTAAAGTGCATTATGAACATCAGCAATTTGTTATCAGCGGAAACCCAAACAAAGAGTGCGAAAGTGAGTTTTTGTTGGCTATGAGCCGTTTTATTCCCGAAAACATTGAAGTCATCGGCAACATACACGATAACCCCGAATTGTTAGGCGGTGGTGAAGAATGACACCGAAAGAAGCAATAGATTGGTGCGAACAGTTTACAGATAATCTTGTTATGTGCAATGTTGATAGTAAAAGAAGAACATTAGGACTACAAGCAATGCAGACAATTAAATCTGCCCTTGAAAAGCAAGTGCCGAAAAAGCCGAGAGAAACAAGGTGTGCTTTAATGTGTGCAAATTGCGGTCATAAGATAACGGAAAAAGGTTGTAAAAAAAGAAACCGATTATACTGTAAAAAATGCGGACAGGCTTTAGATTGGGGTGAGGAAGAATGAATGAAAGAGAAAGGCTGATTGAGTTGTTGCGGGGTGCAAAAAATAGATATATCAATTTATTAGAATTTGAAAAGGGATTGATTGCTACACATCTTCTTGAAAATGGTGTTATAGTACCGCCTTGTAGGGTTGGAGATATTGTATATTTATTATGCCCTGTTCGGGAAGGCATTTACGAAGCCTTTGTTGATGAAATATGCGTGATGAAAGAATCAAATTTTATCGTTACAAGAGATATATATTTTAATCGCAGACAATCAATATTTTTTGAACAAATCGGCAAAACAGTTTTTCTTACCAAAGAAGAAGCAGAAAAAGCGTTAAAGGAGCGTGATTAGGGATGAAATTACAAAAAGAACATAAAAAGAAAACATTGATGCAGTGGACTAAAGAAGACCTTGCAGATTATTGCATTATGCTTGAACACAATATGAATTCACTTTGCGAAAGCTTCGATAATCAATACCATAATTGCTTAAAACTTTTAGATGATATGAAGTTGGTGAATAAAACTTATGCTGAAGCAAAGTCAATTATCAAACAAAGTATATACAAAGGCGGTGAATAGGGATGATTATATTAACGCAAAGTCTTGAACATTGGCTTTTTGTCAATCATAAAGAAACATTGCCTTTGATTATGTTCGGGCATACCGAATTGTTTACCGAAGAAATGCAAAAAGAGTATATCGAATGGTGCAAGACGGACGAAGGCAGACAATATCTTGAAGGCGGCAGTAAATACAACCCCGAACATAGAAGCGATAAAGCCACGAAAGGCGGTGCGCAATGAGAAAGATTTTATGGAAAATATTTCAAAATATACTATGAAAAAAAACGGAAACATTTATCCTGTATTTTTAACAGACCACGTTGCACACACAATTAGAAACTTCCACACAGCCAATGTTGTTGAAGTGGTAAGGTGCAAGGATTGCAAACACAGAGTTGGAAATAGCAAAATGTGCGCCCATCCCAAAGCTATTGGTTGGGATGCAATAGAACCCGAAGATGATGACTTTTGCAATTATGGAGAAAAAAGGAGTGAGGAAGAATGATTATTGTAATTTTGATTGTATTTATTTTGTTGACCATATTGGGAATGTGGATGCAAAGTGGTACGTATTATGAAGATTCAGGAATTGTGGTATCAATTTTGTGTGGACTTGGAGCATTAATAAGTTTTATTGCTTTGCTGATACTCTGTATCGAAGTTAGCGGTCTTCTTGTGATTGATAAGAAGATTGAAATGTACCAAGAAGAAAACACAAATATTGAAGCGCAAATATCTCAATGTGTAGAAAACTATCAAAAATATGAAAATGATGTATTTGCAGAAGTTAAGTCAAATGATGTAATTACTCTTGTAACGTTGTATCCTGAATTAAAATCCGATACGTTAGTTGCAAAACAGATTGATGTTTATATTTCTAACAACGAAAAAATTAAGGAACTAAAAGAACAAAAAATTAACGGAAAAGTAACACGTTGGTGGCTTTACTTTGGAGGTGAAAACAAATGACCGACAACAATATTAACACAATATCTATTCCTGTTGACGAATATTTTGATTTAATGACAAAAGCCGAAACAAATATCTATCTTATGGAAAGGTTAGGTGAGTTTCGGGAAAGGTTTTATCAGCTTGATTGCAAGGTCGCATACCTTGAAAATAAAATTAAACAGATGGAAGGCGAGA
The DNA here is from genome assembly GCA_045631075.1 of Candidatus Fimenecus sp. Classification (GTDB taxonomy): domain Bacteria; phylum Bacillota; class Clostridia; order Oscillospirales; family Acutalibacteraceae; genus Fimenecus. The sequence continues at coordinate 12,507 of JAZQUC010000223.1, forward strand.
ATAAATGACCGACAACGATATTGTTAAGGCTTTGGAGTGTTGCGATGATGAGGAAGTATTACATTGGTGTACGGGATGCCCTTACTATGATAAAGAAAATGACTTTTGTCAAGAGGACTTGCATCGTGATGCCCTTGACCTTATCAACCGACAGAAAGCGAAGATTGAATATTACAAGAAAAATCGTGATAAATGTCAAGAAGATGCAATGTTTCTTGCAAAAAAATGCGATGAATTACAAGCAGAGATTGAGAGGTTAAAAAAAGAAAATAACCATTTTGCCGACATTGGCAAAATGTATAGTGAAATTAAAGCCGAAGCGGTGAAAGAGTTTGCAGAAAAAGTAAACAATTTGACTTGGTATCGCATCAATTCACAAGGAAAGTTAGTAGTAGGGGCAAATAGCGAAATACATATTCCCTTATACAAAGCAGAAGATATATACAACCTCTTAAAAGAAAAGGTGGGTGGTGCGGATGGATAACAGATGTGTTTGTTGCGGTGAAATTATTCCTGAAGGCAGGATGGTTTGCCCTAACTGTGAAAAACAACACTATAATAATGTATTTACTTTATATATATAGGAGGTTTTTTCGATGAAAGTAATTAAAATTGATTTACCGAAACACCATAAATGCGTTGAGATACATACGCTTGCCGATTTACATATCGGCGATAAATTCTGTGATATGGAAGATATTAAAAAGAAAATAAACAATATCAGAGATACGCCTAATGCTTATTGTATTCTCAACGGCGATATTATGAACAATGCAACAAAAACATCTGTTTCTGATTGCTACGCTGAAGAATTAACACCTATGGAGCAGGTTGAAAAGTGCATAGAGTTATTAGAACCTATAAAAGACAAAATAATTGCAATAACTGCCGGTAATCACGAAAAGCGAACCTACAATAAAGAAGGTATCGACATTACAAAATTTATAGCCAAACAGTTTAACCTTTGGGACCGCTATTCCCCTACTTCCTGCTTTATATTTTTAAGAGTGGGAGAAATGGTAACGGGACACAAACGACCTGTGTGTTATATGATTTACTGTTTACACGGCTCCGGCGGTGGTCGTCGTGAAGGCGGCAAAGCTAATCGTTTAGCGGATATGGCTTCCATAGTTGATGCAGATATTTTCTTGCATAGCCACGTACACCTTCCAATGATAATGAAGCAGGCCTTTTATAGAACGTCGCCTGCAAATTCGTCTGTAGCCAAGGTTGAAAAATTATTCTGCAATACAGGTTCTTCCTTGAATTACGGCGGCTATGGTGAAGCCTTTGAGTTTAAACCATCATCAAAGGACAGCCCCGTTATCCGTTTAAGCGGTACAACTAAATTTTTTGACGCAACACTATAAAGGAGAATAATTATGGACGCAAAAAAATGTGACAGATGCGGTGCCTTTTATGTACCGGCGAAGAAGCCAGCCGATGTTAAGCCCAGTATTGAAATGCTTGCCGCCGCGCTTAATAAAAATAATACACCAAAGCATATTACCGATATATGCGACTTATGCCCTGAATGTGTGAATAATTTCTACGATTGGTTAAGGGAGGGCGGAAGAAATGCTCAAAACGCTTGAAAATTGTAAAATTATTCGTAATCATTATAGACCAGCATACACCAACGGAATATGTGAAGGTGTCCGTGTTGACGGAGTTTTGCTTAAAACTTGCATAACGTGTTGTCTGCACGATGTGAACAATGCTCGTAAAATCTGCAAAAAATGTGGGAAAGAATTTACATCACCAAGTGCGGTTGCTAAATTTTGCAGCAAGGAATGCAGGATTGTTTACACCAATCAAAAAAGCAAAAATAAGAAAACACCGAAGAAACAGACCCTTGACGAAGTGCTTGCCGAACTCAACGAATATAACCGTACACACGGCACACATCTTACATACGGTAAATATCAAGCAATGAAATTCGCGGAGGCACTTAAGAATGAAAAAATTAGAATCTAACTGTGTAGGTTGCGGCAAGCTTGAATATTGTGGTTCCTGTAAATTGAATAAATATACAGAGCATTACCATTGCGACAAATGTGGTGCGGAAGGAATATTGTATCATTATGACAACAAGGAACTGTGTATTGATTGCTTATCTGAAATTTTTAAAATAGTAGAAGGGAGTGAGGTATATGTTTAAAGACAACATTACGCAAATAAAATCAAGAATATCCTGCGTTGATTATGCTCAACGTAACGGGTTAAATATCAAGCAATCGGGCGACCGTTGTGTATCGCCTTTTCGCGCCGGCGCTACCAATAAAACATCGTTCATAGTTTACGACGATTTTTATTTTGACTTCGGTTCCGGTGAGGGTGGCGACGTAATCGACTTTGCAGCACTTTTAAAATTCGACGGTGACAAAGGCAAAGCCATTTATGAACTGGCTTCAATCGCAGGTGTGGATGTAAGCACGCATCGTTCAACAGAATGGGTTGATTACACCCATAATCTGTGCGCTAAAATCCAATATTATCACGAACATTTAACCGACGAGGACCGCAAATACCTGTATAAGCGTAACATTAACGACGATACAATTAACCGTATTAAAATCGGCAGGACCGACGACGGACGTTTGTGTATTCCGTACTGGAAAAACAACTATGTATGTTATTATGCTACACGATATTTACCGGGTGGCAAATATCCTGAACAGAAGTACAAAAAAATGCCTATCGACGATTACAATGAACATACTGTGTGGGGCTTACATACCCTTGAAAATAATTCTAACCGTGACTTGCTTGTAATCGCTGAAGGTGCTTTTGATGCACTTTCCTTTGAACAGGAAGGTTTTTCGGTTATATCTGCAATAACGGGGCATTTTTCCAGAGAGCAGATGCCGTCTGCGTTATCTATTGCAAAATCATATAAGCGTGTTTTCCTTGTTTACGACAACGACAAACAAACGCACGCCGGAGAAAAATTTACCATTAAAATGGCTCAAATTTTGATAGAAAATCGCATACCGTGTGTTATCGGCAATGTTCCCGCTACTTACAAGGATGTTTCTGAATTTTATGCCGATGGCGGCAAGCTTCAGGATATTATCGACAATGCTGCCGATGGAATTGAGTTTATAGCCTCAAAAATGACCGATATGCGCGCCTTTGAAACCTTTGCTCGTAAAGTATGTCGTTATATGACAAAACCCTCTGTAGATATGTTTTTTAAAGCCGTATCGCACACAGAAAACTTCCCTGAAGATTGGCTTAAATCGCTTTGCAAGGATTGTAAATCAGCACCCCTTGACAAAACAATCGCTGACGAAATCGTGCAGAAACACAAACTATTATATAACGAAAAAATATCGTTCTTTGAGTATAACGGACGCTACTGGAAATCTAAAACCGATACCGAAATAAAAAATTATATCAGCGAAGCACTTGGACCTTATGCAACGGGACCACGCTTAACGTCAATATTATCGGTTATAAAATCTGCCGTTGTTACAGATAAATTATTTAACGTTCTTCCGGTTATGAATTTTATAAACGGCGCTCTTGAAATTGAACCTGAAATAAATTTCCGTGAGCACAGAGAAACGGACTACTGCACATACTGCCTCGATTATCCCTTTAATCCGTCAGTTGAATCACCTGAATGGGATAAATTCTTAACAACGGTAACAAATTACGACGATAAGAAAATCTGTCTTTTACAGGAACTTTCGGGCTATGTTTTATTCCCTGATAATCGCCTTCAAAAGTGTGCTGTTCTTATCGGCTCCGGCGCTAACGGCAAATCGGTATTCCTTAACGTACTTACTAAAATATTCGGTGCCGCTAACATCAGTAACGTGGAAATGTCCTCATTATCGCAGGATTTTCAGGTTATTCAGCTTATGAACTCAATGCTTAATATTTCGGCTGAAACCCGTACCAATGTTGCTGGGGCAGAATCTAAATTCAAGCAGATTACCGCCGGTGACGAAATTATGGCCTGCTATAAGGGCAAGGATTATATCAATTTCAAACCACGTGCAAAAATGTTCCTCGCTTGCAACGAATACGTTAAATCGTCCGATACGACGGAGGGCTGGACCCGTAGATTTTGCTTCGTTGACTTCCCTATGCACTTCGTTGAACTGCCTGACCCTAATTGTCCTGAAGAACTTCCTATTGACCGCGATATCGAAGCACGTTTAACTTCAACCGAAAATCTTTCAGGCATTTTTAACTGGGTGCTGGAAGGCTATGTTATTCTTAAAAACTGCGGCTACTTCACCGAGCCTGACGACCAGCGTGCTATTACAGAGGAATTTAAAGAACTTTCAAATCCATTGCTTGAATTTGCCAAAGAATTGCATATAAGCAACACGATATCAGGCGACGAACTTTATTGCCAGTATAAATATTGGTGTGATGATTCAGGGCATAATCCGTTGGCAAGGAACACTTTCCAGAAGCGTATTGTGAAGGCGTTTAAAGAGTATCGTAAGGATTTAGAGCCTTACAGAAATATGAAAGAGCGTGGTTGGCGTCAAAAATATGACAGTAACCCGTTCGAAAAATAGCAACTGTCATACAACTGTCATAGCCGAAAACCCCCTTTATTACTATATATTTTATACTTTTATGACAGTATGACAGATATGACAGTATATTATAACTGTTGCTATAGAAAATGCATATAAAAAATGAATGTATATAGAGTGACTGGAAACGGTACTGTCATACGGCTTTACTGTCATAGATTAAATTTTACGGAGGTGATTTTTTTATGGGTAAGGAAGATAAAAATATTGTACCAACAGGAAGCAGAAATAAAGGACTGTATAATGTGCCTGATAAAACTGAATCTGCTAAAAAAATATCTGCTATTTTAGAGCAATCTAATGAACTGTTATTTACAAGCCTTGAAAGGCCTAAAACAAATATTCACGATATTCCTGCATTGATTGAATCTACTGAAGGGTATTTTGACTTTTGCAGACAGCGTGGTATTATGCCTTCGTTCCGTAGGCTTGCTAATTGGTATGGTTATTCTTATAAAATGCTTTATAAACATATTGATAAGCAATCGCCCGAAGGTGTTTACCTTGACCAGATTAAAGACGCTATTAAGGATAATCTCGAACAGGCTGCACTTGTTAACGCTGTTAATAATATTTCAGCTATGTTTATCCTGAAATCGCAGTACGATTATGTGGAAACTACAAAGCACGTTATTGAGCCTTCTGAATCGCTTTTAGGTCAGCCTAAATCGGTTGACGAAATTGCCGATTATATTGATGCCAATATTGTGGAAGATTAATTTTGACAGAAAATTGCATATAGTATATAATATAGGCACTCAACGATATTGGGTGTCTATTAATTTTGACGAGAAAAGGCATAATTTTGACGAGAATTTGCATATAGTAATATTTTTGCCGGTACACGCTGTATAAAAAAGACAATTTTTGTCTACTTTAAGGCGGCAAAATCGCAATTTTTGTCTACTTTGCCCCTTTTAAATGCAAGTTTTTGTCTATATTCGCTATTAAAAATGCAAATTCTTGTCTATATTTGCCCCTAATTTTGACCAAAATTTGCATATAGGCTGATTTTGACCAAAAATCGCATATATAGGAAGTGCCACCTGACCCCCAAACTTTAGCACTTTAGCAAACTAAAGTATTTTAACGCTTTAATGCGCTAAAGTTTTTTTATAAGCGGTCAGCCCGTGAAAATGTTTTGTAATTATATAGCCTTAAAACGCGCAAAAATACCGTTTTAAAGCGTTTTATATGTTCAGCCTATACTTTATACCTTTAACAATTAAAACGCCTTAAAACGCCTTTAAAATGCTTTAAAAAGAAAACGCCGGTATTATATACCGGTATATATAAAAAAATAGTATTGCAGGCGGTTTATATAATAAAAAAAGCGCTGCAGGTATTGCGGGTATGGCAGGCGGCCGCGCTGGATGGTAAAAAAATAAACGCTTGAAAAAATCAAGCGTTTTTTATTTATCTTTTTAATGCACTAAAAATAATTAATACTGGTAAAAATAATAAGTAAATTATAAACACGTTGCACCTCCCTTCAAAATAATTTTTTAATTACACCCTAAAACGGCCCTCCTTCAAATAAATAACAACCGTTTGTTTTGTATTGTATATTGTAAAGCCCTGCGACGCTTCGCGCGTCTTTTTTTGTTGCGTATGGTGTTATATCAATAACATTTTTAATTTTGAAAATTGATAATAAATTATTGTTTTCTTTAACTGGTAAAACATAACTATAATATTTTTTGTTTTCTTGTATGCTTACTACATAATAAAAGTTTTTCATTTTTTCAACACCTCCATTATTTTATCAATCACAGCGCCTAAAATAAACCACGCTGCAACGTATATAATAAAAACTATTGCTATTTTAATGCGTAACATTTTTTTGCGTCCCTTCTTAATAATTGTAATATTCTTCGAAAATAGCATCAATTTCGGTGCATACGTCATAATTAAGCGGATATTCTTCACGGTTAGCGCCCCACGCCAAACGGACGTATGAAACGCCTGTATCAATCCAGACGTTAGGTCCGCCCAGCGTTACCCAAATTTTAACGCTGGTATATTCTTTGTTGCTGTTTATGGTGTATTCATAATCCAGAACGTCGCCCATATAGTCCCATAAAGTCATTGTTTCGCCGTCGTCGTTTTTAATTTCGCCGTTGTAAATACTCTTTAATTCTTCCGCGATGCTTTTGCAATAATTTCTGTTTTCGTTCGTTTTCATTTTTACCACCTCATTAAAAAATAATTATTATATTCAGCTTCTATAAAATTATATCCGCCGTCATATTCACAACTTATATCCCCGCACCCGTTTTTATCGTATAGCTTTTTTATTTCGTTGTAATCCTCATCATCTGGGCCTACAACGTCGCAATAATTTACATAATCATTGTCAACTATTGCCACAACGTCAAATTCGCAATATTCAAAAACGCCACATTCCAGATAACTTGCATACATTGATTCATATAACTTGTGTGTTGTGTCGTCGTCCGTCCAGTGGCACAACCTATTCATTAATAAATCCAGCGCGTCGTTTTCGTCAATTAATACTTTAATCATTTTCCTTTACCATCCTTTATTATAATTTTATTATTTCGCCTATACCGTTATAAATACACTTTATAACAATACCGGCGTTTTTTAACTGGTTTACTTTTTCATTCAGGGCGTCGACTCCTTCAACGGTTGCCCAACGTGCGCGGCGGTTGCTGTTCTGGCTGAATGGCCTTTTGTAATAATTGATGGGTCCTTCATAAAAAATGTCGTAAATGTTTTTTGCGTTGTAGTTTTTCATAATTTTAATACCTTCTTTTTTTTTATTTTTTATACGGATATATCCGTTACATTTATTATTATACGGATATTTTCGTATAAGTCAAGCATTTTTTTATTTTTTTACGGATTTTTTCGTAAAAAATTTTTGTGTTTTATTTCAAGAGAAAAAACACACAAAAATGTAATAGCATAATATAAAATATTTATATATTAATTATTACATTATATATAAAAGAAAAATGCGCTTTTTTAACACCGTCAGGGTGACCCCGGAGGGCTAACACCGTCAGGGTGACCCCGGAGGGCTAACACCGTCAG
>JAZQUC010000224.1:0-5396 GCA_045631075.1 Candidatus Fimenecus sp.
GGTCGCTGTGGGCAGCGACCCCTACATATATAACCATATTGGTTTTGTTATATAATCGCGTCGCAGACCCGACGTTCTGCACTCTGCACTTTGCGTTCTGCACTCATCCCTATAAACTCCAATTTATATTCATTTACAAACAAAAAAGAGAGCCGTATGACTCTCTTTTGTTCATTTTATTCTCTTGTAAGTATTTCGCCAACATTCTCAAAAATATATTTTGGTCTGTATGGGAAAAGGTCGATAGTTTCCATTGATGTAACGCCTGAAAGCACAAGGACCGTATCAACGTTTGACTCAATACCTGCAATAATATCAGTATCCATTCTGTCACCGATAAATGCGATTTCCTCACTATGACAACCAAGCTTGTTAAGTCCGTGACGAAGCATAACAGGGTTTGGTTTGCCGACAAAATATGCTTTTTTGCCTGTTGCAATTTCAATAGGCGCAATAAGTGAGCCTGTTGCAGGCATAATTCCTCTTTCAGTAGGTCCTGTAATATCAGGGTTAGTACCGATAAGCTTTGCACCTTTAAGGACAAGTTCAATTGCCTTTTCAATCTTTTCAAAGCTGTATGTTCGGGTTTCACCAACTACAACATAGTCAGGGTTAACGTCATTCATATAAATTCCTTGGTCGTAAAGAGCCTTTGAAAGAGCACCTTCACCAATAACATAAGCAGTACAACCAGCCTTTTGTGAACTTAAAAATGCTGCAGTAGCCATAGCACTTGTATAGAAATGGTCAGCAGATACTTTAAGACCCATTCTTTCTAATTTCATACTTAACTCGTGTGGAGTTTTTTCAGGACTGTTTGTAAGGAATACGAATTTTTTGTCATTGTCTATCATCCAGTTTACGAAATCAGCAACACCTGGAAGGATTTTGTTACCGTGATAGATAACACCGTCCATATCGCTGATGAAACCTTTTTTATTTAAAATATTATTCATAGTTGACACCTCCGTCAATTTAGATTTTATAGGAAAAAACCGTAAAAGTCAACTTTTATCTATTACGAAATATCCCTTTTTTATATTTCTTTTTTGTACCATATTTACATATTGACTTTTCCGCTTTACTGTGCTAAAATAACCCTATTATTCAAATTTAAGGAATGAAATAAATGATAGCAATAATTGACTATGGCGCAGGTAATTTGCAGAGCGTAAAAAAAGCCTTTGATTTTATCGGTGCCGAAAGTGTAATAACAGATAATCCCGAAACAATCAACGCTTGTGATAAAATTCTTCTTCCTGGTGTTGGTTCGTTTGGTGATGCAATGGACTCAATGACTCAAAAGGGTCTTGTTGAAACTGTAAAACAGAATGCTATGAGTGGCAAACCATTTTTAGGTATCTGTCTTGGTCTTCAGCTTCTTTTTGAGGAGTCAGAAGAATCACCGGGAGTAAATGGTCTTGGTATTTTCAAGGGTAAAATCAAAAAATTCTCACCTGATATAGGTCTTAAAATTCCTCATATCGGCTGGAACTCACTTGAAATCAAGCAAAAGGATACACTCTTTAAAGATATTCCCGAAAATAGTTATGTTTATTTCGTTCATTCATATTATCTTCACGCAGAGGATGAAAATGAAATTGCAACCGTAACAAATTACGGAATTGATTTCCATTCTGCTGTGGGTAAAAACAATATTTTTGCAACACAGTTCCACCCTGAAAAATCAGGTGATGTTGGACTTCAAATTCTCAAAAATTTTGCATCAATGGAGGTTAAATAATGTACGCTAAAAGAATTATACCTTGTCTTGATGTGAAAAACGGACGAGTAGTAAAAGGTGTCAGCTTTGTCAATATCCGTGATGCAGGTGACCCTGTGGAATGTGCTATTGAATATAACAAAAAAGGTGCTGACGAGTTAGTTCTCCTTGATATTACTGCAACTCACGAGGGTAGGGGCACAATGCTTGAAATTGTTCGTCAGGTTGCCGACAATATCTTTATTCCGTTTACAGTAGGTGGCGGTATCCGTACAGTTGACGATTTTAAGGAATTACTTCGTGCAGGTGCTGACAAAATTTCAGTAAACTCTGCTGCTGTGAGAAATCCAAATCTCATTAACGAAGCTGCATATAAATTCGGTAGCCAATGCGTTGTTTGTGCCATTGATGCTAAACGCAACGATAGGGGCTGGGAAGTCTATCTTAACGGTGGACGAATCCCTACAGGCATTGATGCCGTTAAATGGGCAGAAGAAGCAGTAAAAAGGGGAGCAGGAGAAATTCTCCTTACAAGTATGGATTGTGACGGTCAGAAGACGGGTTATGACAATGAACTTAACCGAGCAGTTTCAGAGTGTGTTGGTGTGCCTGTAATCGCATCAGGTGGTGCAGGAGCAAAGTCTCATTTCCTTGATGCATTTAACGAAGGTAAAGCAGATGCTGTCCTTGCAGCCTCACTCTTCCACTTCAACGAAATCCCAATTATGGACTTAAAACACTATCTCAAAGACAACGGAATATCAGTAAGATTATAATGAAACTCTTTCGCCTCCCTCTGACGAGGGAGGTGGCTTTGTCTTTGGGCAAAGACGGAGGGAGAGATAGTTTTACAGTTCACTAAATCTCTCCCTCAGTCTCTCAGATGCTCGACAGCTCCCACGTCAGAGGGAGCCAATTTTGTTTTGTTGTTCAATTACACATTAAAACAGAAATAAAAACATGTAGGGACGGGTCTCCGTGTCCGCCCGTTAAAGTACTAATTAAATAAAATGATATTCTATTGGACTGTTACCAAGATATATCTCAATTTCAAATTCATCAAATTTGTGTTTTGGATAACACGGATAAGGAATACCACGCAATAGAAGTGTTTGATAAGCATAATATTCATCATATACTTGAAAGTAATAATTTTTAAAGAAATTATGGAAATCTGATAATTCACAATGTTTGCCAATCATCTTGAAATGACCTAAATAATTACGCAACTTAAATGTTTTAATGGTTATTTCTTCTATAGGAAGATTAGAAATTTGAATAATACCGGGTTTTCTTTCAATATTTCCTTTCCCATCATCCTTTAAACAAAAACCAACATCAAAAATAAATTGAAGTATTTGTTTTTCATTATCATAATTTATTTTACACTCGCAATCGTGCAAAAATATTTCGGGATAGGCGTTGTTTTTATAGAATTCCATATAATCACCACTATACTTAAATTACTTATACTTTTGCATTTCACACTTATTCAACTACCACACAAACATCTTCAAGTGGTTTTCTTACCTTATTTCTTGGCTGTTCATCTGCTGAATATCCCGTTGCAATAACAAGTCTTATTTTATCTTCGATACCAAAATACTCACGGACTTTGTCTTCTTCAACCATACCGATAATGCAAGTGCCAAGTCCTAAATCAGCAGCCTGCAAGCAATAGTGAGCAACTGAAAGACCAATATCGTTTTCAGCCCATTTCTGGCTGTTTTTAACTGTTTCAATAACAAAAGACTTGAGTGTAGCAGGTCTTTCTGTAACAACTGCAAATGCAGGGCAATTCTGCACGAATTTATTTGCACCATTTGGCTGAATACATTCTCTTATTTTCTCTGCATTTTCACCGCCGTTGATAATGTAGTATTTCCAGGGCTGTGAATTACAAGCGGATGGTGAAAGTCTTGCTGCGTCAACACACTTTACAAGCAAATCTGTGCTGACAGGCTCACCGTTATAATTTCTACAGCTTTCTCTTTTTAAAATTAATTCATTAAACATAAATAATTCTCCTAACTTTATTCTAAACTAATTATATACTATTTTTTATTTATCTTCAATAATAATTTGATATAGACTTTTAAATAAATATTTGTTAAAATATAAAAAGGTGATATTTATGAATAATGAATCTCTCAACAAAAACAGATTTTTGATGACGGAACTTTATGAGCTCACAATGGCAAACGGCTTGTTTATGAGTGGTAAAAACAACGAAATTGCATATTTCGATGTTTTCTTCAGAAAAGTTCCCGATAAAGGTGGCTTTGCAGTTTTTGCAGGGCTTTCAAGGATTATTGATTTTCTTAAAAATATTTCATTTACAGAGTCTGATTTAGAGTATCTTGGAACTCTTGGCCTTTGTGATGAGTTTATCGATTATCTTCGTAATTTCAAATTTGAGTGTGATATCTGGTCAGTACCTGAAGGAACACCAATTTTCCCTAATGAGCCTGTAATTAAGGTTCGCGGTCCTATTGTTCAGGCACAGCTTATTGAAACTATTCTTTTAGTGTGTATGAATCATCAAAGTCTTATTGCTACAAAGGCTAACCGACTTGTTCGTGCTGCAAAGGGTACAGGTGTTGCTGAATTCGGTACTCGTCGTTCAGTGGGCTTTGACTCTGCATTCTATGGCTCGCGTGCTGCATATATAGGCGGTTGTGTTGGTACTTCAGGTGTTGTACAGGGTGAAAAATTCGGTATTCCTACAATGAACACAATGGTTCATAGCTGGGTGCAGATGTTTGATAGTGAATATGAAGCGTTCTGCGAATTTGCAAGGCAGTATCCTGATAACTGTACACTTGTTGTTGATACTTATGATACAATCCGTTCAGGTGTGCCAAATGCAATTAAAGCATTCAATGATGTTTTAGCACCAATGGGCAAACGACCTGTAAGCATTCGTATTGACTCAGGGGACATAACATATCTTTCTAAAAAAGCAAGAAAAATGCTTGATGAAGCAGGATACCCCGATTGTAGCATTACTGCATCAAACTCACTTGACGAATATATTATCAATGATATGATTTTACAGGGAGCAAAGGTTGACTGCTTTATCGTTGGTGAACGACTTATAAATTCAGCATCAGCGCCACTTTTCAGCGGTGTTTATAAATTGGGTGCTATTGAAAAAGATGGCGAGATTATTCCTAAAATTAATCTTTCCGAAAATGTAAGTAAAATTACAACACCACATTCAAAAATGCTTTACAGACTGTTTGACTGTGATACAGGTAAAGCTATTGCCGATGTGCTTACGCTTGAAAATGAAGTGATTGACGAAAGTAAGCCATATACACTTTTTGACCCTGATTTTACATGGAAACGCAAAGAGGTTGAAAACTTTGTTGCAAGAAAAATGCTTGTTCCGATTTTTGTAAAAGGTGAATGTGTATATAAAGAGCCAACAGTTGACGAAATCAGAGATTATTGTTCAGGTGAAATCGATAATCTTTGGGAAGAGGTTAAACGATTTGAAAATCCTCATACTTATTATGTTGACCTTTCCGAAAATCTCTGGAGAGTAAGAAAAGAACTTATTGAAGAACATAAAGGAGTTAAGAAATAATGAATATATGGCATGATATTGACCCTGCAAGAATTACAAGAAAAGACTTCGAAGCAGTAATTGAAATCAGTAAAGGCAGTA
>JAZQUC010000225.1:0-4958 GCA_045631075.1 Candidatus Fimenecus sp.
CATTTGCGATTACACATACTTTATCTGCATTCTCGTTTACTTTTTCTTCAAAAAGACTGTAGAGTGTTGTGTTTTCTGCAATTTCATAGCTGTGGTCTGTTTCATTGAAGCTATTGATTTGAGATTGTTCTTCTGGTGAAACCATCTCAAGTCTATTGATGTTTTCAAATGGATGCTCAACAGCATTTTCCATTAATGTAACAACAGATTTAAACATGGTTTCAATTTCTGTTTTGTTAAAATATGCTGTTTGATAGCAAATTCTAAGACCACATTTCCCCTCAGTAAAACTTTGGAAATGGAATTCCAACGGAATTGTGGTTTTATTACCATATGGCAGAATTATTTCATAATCATCATTTGGTGTAAATTCAAGATAGTCTGCAGTAACATCATAAAGCGTGTTAATAGGCATGTTTTCTTCACGCAACATTTGTCTGATGTCATATTGTGTAAATCTCTGGTGTCTGAAAATATTAAGCCAGGAATCCTCAATTCTTTTAGCGTTTTCGATAAATGAATCGGACTGTATATTAATAACCAAAGGCACAATATGCATATAAAGACCAATAGTGTTAAGTTCTGCCTGTGTAGTACGGTTTAATACAGGAACACCTATGGTGAATTTTTCAACATCATAGATTCTGCTTATGTATGTAGCATAAACCGAGTTGAAAAAAGATGCCAAAGAAATCTCGTGAGTTGTACAAAACGCTCTGATTTTTGTTAAAAGTTCTACCGGAATATCTTTGTTTAACTCGTCAGAAGAAAATTCAAGGTTTACACTTTGACCTGAAAATATATTACAATTAGGATTTGTACTGAATTGGTTTTTCCAAAATTCTCTATCTAAATTAAAACGCTTTGACTGTTTGTGCGTTTCTTCCCTTTCAATAAAATCAGCATATGATTGTGTTTTTGGACGATACTCAGGATTTTGCAAATACTGGTTAATGTGTTCTGACATTACAAAGGAGCAATATCCATCAATTACAATATGATGAGCACAAATTATAATACCGGATTTTGTTGGAGTTTGAAAAACTATACAGTTAACTAATCTGCCGTAAAAATCTATCGGTAAATTTACAGCCTTTCTTGTTTCTTCAAGTAATTCTTCGTCAGAAGCAACTTTAATAAACGGAAACTTCACATGTTTATAATCTTCTACATAAGAAACAAGTCCGTTCTCTGTTTCACGGAACTTTACACGAAGACTTTCATTATCTCTTACAAGACAGTTATAAGCGTCATTAAGCTGTTCATAAGTATATACTTTTGGAAACTCCTGAATAACACTTTGATTCCATATACTGCCGTCAAGAGTAGTGTTTTTTGTATAGAAATTTAATTGTGAAGATGTAAGTTTAAAAGTCATCTCTAAACCTCTCCTAAACGCAAAGAAAAAAATTACCCACTTTAAGTTATAAGTATAGATAGTATAATTATATATAATATACTTTGTTATGTCAACAAAAACACGAAGATATCAGCCTGTCAATGTATGGTTGTTGTTGAACACAAAAATAAAACAGTTGAAAAATATCCGTATTTAATGTATAATTACTTATTAATACATTTTCTTTCTTTTTTGAGGTGAAAAAATGAAAAGAACCCCTACTATTTGGAGTGAACATCACGGTAAAGATAATTTCATACCTGAATATCCTGACTGTTCTATGTTCTCCTTTATGGAGCAAACAAAAAACAGACATCCTGATTTCACAGCCTTAGAATTTCAGAATAACAAAATGACATTTTCAGAAATGTTTGCACAGATTGAATTGATTTCTCAATCTCTTTTGGCAAATGGTATAAAAAAGGGCGACTATGTTTCAGTTGTTGCACCAAACACACCACAAGCAGTTAATATGGTGTATGCAATAAACCGTATCGGTGCAATTGCAAATATGATTCACCCTCTTCTTTCACAAAGTGAAATAAAGCAGCTTGTTGAAAATGTTAACAGCAAAGCGTTATTAACTTTTGATTTGGTGTATCCTAAAATTGCTGAAGTTGAGTGGAAGAGTCCTTGCAACCCACTTATTATTATGGCACACATCTCTGATGCTCTTCCTTTCTACATCAGGCCTATCTACAAATTAAAGGCTGAAAAGAAAATGGACTATAATCCTGACCACAAAATTATAGAGTGGAAGGATTTTCTCAAAAAAGGAAAAATGAGAAAAGAGCCTCTTCCTGTTGATGATGGTAAAGGCGAAGATGTTGCAATTATCCTTTATAGTGGTGGTACAACAGGTCTTCCTAAGGGTGTTATGCTTCAGAACAAAGCATTCAACGCAATAGCTGTTCAATCTTCAGAAATCAAGCCTCTTGACACAAAAGACACAGCTGGAAAGCGCGTTCTTGCACTTATGCCTGTTTTCCATGGCTTCGGACTTGCAATGTGCATTCATGTAATGCTTTCTTTTGGTTGTCATCTTTTCCTTGTTCCAAAGTTTGATTATAAAGCTTGTGCAAAATTGATTTTCAAGAAAAAACTCAATTACATTTACGCCGTTCCCGCTTTGTATGAAGCATTATCAAGAACCGAAGAAATTGAAAAATCAGACCTTTCATTTATGGAAATGGTTGCCGTTGGTGGCGATAAATGCGATAAGAAGCTTATTAATCGTATTAACAAATACCTTGAAAAAGGTGGTTCTATGTCTCGATTAATGGATGCTTACGGGCTTACAGAAACCGTTTCAGGTGCATGTATCAACCCATTCTTCGGAATGAAAGAAGACAGCATCGGTCTTCCTTTCCCTGATAACGAAGCAAAAATCGTTAAATTCGGCACTCACGAGGAGTTGCCAATTGGTGAGGCTGGTGAGCTCTGTATTTCAGGTCCTACACGCATGTTGGGATACTACAACAACGAAGAAGAAACCGCTCGTGTTATTCAAAAACACGAAGACGGAAAAATCTGGGTGCACACCGGTGATATTTGTCATATGGATGAAGACGGATATATTTATTACGGTCAAAGACATTCTCGAATGATTATCGTTGCAGGTAACAATGTATATCCTACACAGATTGAAAAAGTAATTAATCAGTGTGATGGTGTTAACACATCTTGCGTTATCGGCGTTAATGGTTTGGCTGCTACTCAGAAAATCATTGCAGTTGTTCAGCCTACAGATATGAACATTGACCTTGAGAAGCTTCGCAAGGAAATTGCATCGGTTTGCGAAAAGAATGTTGCTGACTATGCAAGACCTCAGGAAATTGTTTTCAGAGAAGAAATGCCTAAAACTGCTATGGGTAAAGTCAGCTTCAAAAAGTTAATTGAAGAAATGGAAGGTAAAAAATAAATTATGTTTGAACGTGTCTTAAAAGTATTCACCGAAGTTACTGGTGTTGAAAATCCAGATGTAACACTTAAAACAAAAATCAACAAAATTCCTGAGCTTTCATCCTTGGGTGTTGTTCAGCTTATCTGTGGACTTGAAGATGAATTTGATATCGAAATTCCAAACTCTGCCCTTAAAAAAATTAAAACAGTTGGTGACGTTGTTAAATTTCTTGAGAAAAACGCATAATAACGAGGTTTTCAAATGTATTTGACTATGTTAAAAAGTAAAATTCATCGTGCTACCGTTACTCAATCTGACCTTAATTATGTCGGTAGTATTACTATTGATAAAAAACTGATGGATGCTGCCGGTTTGCTTGAATACGAAAAAGTTCAGATTGCAGATATTGATAACGGTAACAGATTTGAAACATACATAATTGCTGGTGAATGTGGTAGCGGTTGCATCTGTCTAAATGGTGCTGCTGCAAAGTGTGTCGAAGTTGGTGATAAAGTTATCATTATGGCTTATGCTCAGATGACTCCTGAAGAAAATGAAAATCATTATCCAAAGGTTGTTTTTGTTAATGATAAAAATGAAATTACAGAAGTTGCAAGTTATGAAAAGCACGGTGAAATAAAATAATACTATCAAAAGACAGTTGTATTTTACAGCTGTCTTTTTAAGTTGCTTTTTATGACTTTTTGTGGTATTATAATTTATTATAATCAATTCATTGGAGTAATTAAAAATGAGTATCGTAAGAAATATCGACCTTTATGAATCAGGTCAGCAAAAAATTGATTGGGTAAAGGCACATATGCCTGTGCTTCGTAGTATCGAAAAGGATTTTAGCGAAACAAAACCTTTTGCAGGTAAGAAAGTCGCTCTTTCAATTCATCTTGAAGCAAAAACTGCATATCTTTGTACTGTACTTGCAGCAGGTGGTGCTGAAATGTACGTTACAGGCTCAAATCCACTTTCAACACAGGATGATGTTGCCGCAGCACTTGCTCACAACGGACTCAACGTGTTTGCGTGGTACAATGCAACAGGTGAAGAATATATGGAGCACCTCCGTGAGGTTATCAAGATTGGTCCTGACATCATTATTGACGACGGCGGTGACCTTGTAAATCTTATTCACAACGAATATCCTGAGCTTTTACCTAATGTTTTAGGTGGTTGTGAAGAAACAACAACAGGTATTATCCGTCTTGTTTCAATGCACAAGGACGGTCAGCTCAAATTCCCTATGATTGCAGTTAACAATGCTAAATGTAAGTATCTTTTCGATAACCGTTATGGTACAGGTCAGTCTGTATGGGACGGCATTAACCGTACAACAAACCTTATTGTTGCAGGTAAAAAGGTAGTTGTTGCAGGTTACGGCTGGTGTGGTAAAGGTGTTGCAATGCGTGCAAATGCCCTTGGTGCACAGGTAATCGTTACTGAAATCGACCCAATCAAGGCTATGGAAGCACGAATGGACGGATTCTCTGTAATGGAAATGACAGAGGCTGCAAAAGAAGGAGACTTCTTTGTTACTGTTACAGGTTGTAAGGATGTTATTACAGAAAAAGTATTCCAGAATATGAAAGATGGTGCAATCTGTTGCAACGCAGGTCACTTTAATGTTGAAATCAACATTCCTGA
>JAZQUC010000226.1:0-6490 GCA_045631075.1 Candidatus Fimenecus sp.
ATTATCAGGTTACTGATGAAAAGGTTTTCTTTAAAATGGTAAAATCAGCATTTGCACAAAGAAGAAAGACAATTCTTAACTCTGTTGCAAGTGGTATGGGAATAGAAAAAGAAAAATTAGCACTTGCCATTGAAAACGCAGGTCTTTCACCTACTGCTCGTGCAGAAGCGCTAACAATGGATGAACTTGTTAATCTTTCAAATAAAATCTGTGAGGTAAAATAAATGGATTACAAATACAAAACAAAAGGCACTTGTGCTCGTGAAATCTCTTTTGAATTAGAAAACGGAATCGTAAAGAATGTTTCTTTTTTCGGTGGTTGCAACGGTAATCTTAAAGGTATCGCTGCACTTGTAGAAGGCAAAAGAGCAGAAGAAATTATCCCACTTATAAAAGGAATCAAGTGTGGTTTTAAGCCAACATCTTGTCCTGACCAGTTAGCAAATGCACTCCAAGAGGCATTAAATGAACAGCAATAATCAATTTAAACCTGCCTCAAGAGTTGCAATTGACTTACTCAAAAGCAACGGTTTTGAGGCTTTTTTAATCGGTGGCAGTGTGCGTGACTTTATAATGGAATTACCTATTGGTGACATTGATATAACCACAAACGCTACACCACAACAGGTTAAAAAGGTTTTCCATGATTTTCGTGTTATTGAAACAGGCATAAAACATGGTACAGTAACTGTGCTTATCGATAACGAGCCTCTTGAAATAACCACATATCGAAACGAAGGCACTTATTCCGACAATCGTCATCCTGATGAAGTAACTTTTTCGAAAAGCCTTAAAGATGATGTGATTCGTCGTGATTTCACTATGAATGCAATAGCCTTCGATTTTTCCAACAGTTTTTGCGACCTTGTGGGTGGAATGGAAGATATTGAAAGCAAAACTATCCGTTGTATAGGTAACGCCGAAACAAGATTTTGTGAAGATGCGTTACGAATTCTTCGTGCTTTGCGATTCTCTTCTGTTTTAGGTTTTACTATTGAAGAAAACACTAAAAACGCTATTCACAAGTGTAAAGATTTACTCAACAACATTTCTGCCGAAAGAATCCGTGAAGAATTCACAAAGCTTATCTGTGGTAAAAATGTTTATAATGTTTTGCAGGAATTTTCAGATGTTATTTCAGTTTTTATTCCTGAAATTAAAAATTCTATAAACTTTAAACAGGAAAATCGTCATCACTGTTACGATGTTTATACTCACACACTTAAAGCAGTTGAAAAAAGCAAGTCCGATGCAATTATCCGTTTATCACTTTTTTTCCACGATATTGGAAAACCCATTGTTGCTCATTTTGACGAAAAAGGTGAACAACATTACTATGGTCATCCTAAAAAGAGTGCTGAACTGACAGAAGAAATAATGAAACGACTTCGTTTTGATAATGATACCAAAAACAAGGTTGTCACTCTGGTTGCCTTCCACGATTCGCCTATAATGGTAAATAACAATACTTTTCCCGACAAGAAACGACTTAAAAAAATTATGTCAAAAATTGGTAAAGATTTAATTTGTGATTTGATTCATATAAAGTATTGTGATAACACTGCACAGAATCCTGCGTTTTTCCGTGGTGAAGATTTTTACAAAGCAACTTACTCTATGATTGATGAAATTATCAGCCAACAGGAATGCTTTTCAATCAAGGATTTAAAAATCAATGGTAACGACCTTATTGCTATGGGCTTTAAAGGAAAAGAAATAGGTAAGATTCTTGAAAAGCTTCTGGAATGTATCATAAATGAAAAAATTAAAAACGATTATGATGAAATCTGTAGATATATTTCTTTAAATTACCAATGATTCTTGACATTCTTTAAAAATTTTTTTATAATCACTTATACAAAACATACGCAATAATACAATTAATAAAGGAGATAATCAAAATGAAGAAAGTTCTTTCACTCGTTTTAGTAGCAATTATGCTTTTAGGTATTATTCCTATTTCAGCATCTGCTGCAAGCACACCATCAATTACTGTAAAAGCTGACAAATCAGTTATTAGTGCAGGTACAGTTGTTACATTTACAGTTTCTGTTTCTGCTAATTCAAATCTTACTGCTATTGGTCATAGAATAACATATAGCACATCTGATTTTGAATATGTTGCAAATTCAGCTGTAGCATCTGAAATTGCTGATACTCTTGCTATGGTTAACGGAAACACTGCAGGTAAAATTAATTACGCAGCTGCTGCAACAAAAAAAATCACAGGTGCTGCACAGACTTTGTACACATTTAAATTAAAGGCTAAAAAATCAACAGGTACAGTTTCTGCTGCTGTTGTAGAAGCTTATGTTGAAGAAGGCAACACAGATAAGGATATAACAACTGCAGTTGCAAACGCTTCAACAAAGACTATTTCTTTCACATCAAGCAGCAACGATTACATTAAAATCAGAAAGCCTTCAATGACATCAATCCGTTATAAGGATGGTATCATTCTTCACGCTGATGCAAACAAAACTCTTCCAAACGGTTCAAAAATCGAATGGACAACAAACAACAGCAACTTCAAAACAACAGCATCAAGTGATGGAAAGACATTTAAAATTGTTTCAAATTCAAACGGTAATACTACAATTACAGCTACACTTTACAGTTCATCAGGTAGCGTTCTTGAAGTAGAAACAATCGAAATGACATCAAAAGCAGGTTTCGGTGATAAGATTGGCGGTTTCTTCCGTAGTCTTTTCGGCGCAACAAAAGTACACGCTGAATAATTAATCGAATATAAAAACTAACAAGCACCTATCATATTGATAGGTGCTTAATTTTATTTAACATATTGATTTTTTACTTCTTTCATCACTGCTGATGCAATGGGAACAGCACTCTTTATTGCTGATGTGGTTTCTTCCACAACTACAATAATTGCAAACGGCATATCCTCATTATTGGAATAACCTACGAAAAGGGCATTTGGCTTTGCGTCTTCATCATCACTTATTTCTGCAGTACCTGTTTTTCCGCACATATACATATTAGGGAAATATGAATCTCCGTACTGATTTTTTACATTTGAACGAAGAAGATTATCAAGACTCTGTGCCACTGACGGAGTAAAAAACTCACCCTGATTTTCGGTCTTTTCAAAAAAGGTAACTTCACCTTCCGGATTCTTTATTTCACCTACAAGATATGGTGAAACAGCAATTCCGTTGTTTGCAATAGCAGAAATCATTGTAAGCATCTGACAGGGATTTATAAGAGTTGTGTACTGACCTATTCCTGCCCATCCAATATCCAACGGAGCAGATTCCGTTAAATTGAATTTGCTCATTGCACATTTGATTTTATCACTTACTATTATATTTTTGGTGTTGAAGCCTAATCTTTCTGCAGTAGCAGTAAGCTTTTCACTTCCCAATTCGTCTGCAATAACTGCAAACGCACAGTTACAGGACTTATTCATAGCTTTTTCAAAATTGATTTCACCGTGAGTGCCACTACAAATCACATAACCTTCACCAATCTGAATTTTCCCTTCACATTTAAATGTGCGAGTGTAGATATCAGGAATATTTTCAATTGCACAGGCTGCTGTAATAACCTTGAATGTTGAACCAGGAGTATAAAGTCCCGAAAAAAATCGATTCATATATATTCCGTCATATTTTCCTGTTGTATCAGTCAGAATATCATTCGGCTTGTTCATAATATCGTAAGTCGGAGTAGAAACAATACACACCAACTCACCCGTTTTGTAATTCATTACGGCAACTGTACCTTTTCTTTCACCCAATGCATTATATGCCGTTGCACATACCCTTGAATTAATAGTTAATGTCACATCGTTGCCTTTTCCGTATCTTTTAAGGTTATAGACACCGTCAACAAGTGTATATCCTGTCAGTTCATCCTTAAAGGATGTCTGGATACCACTTGCGATAAATCCTGCATTATCACCTACCGTATGAAGCGTCGAAAGTCTTATATTTCTGCTTTGATTATATACTCGCACACCATTTTGAGTTGTTGCAAGGACTATTCCGTTCACATCCTTTACATCACCTGCTGTTGCAAGACTACCTGATGAATACAGATGCTTGTTGACTCTGTTCATTGCCCAATCGGAAGAATTTGTCACAAGATTATAAAAGAGCAATCCACAACCAGCAAGGAAAAGAAGGATTACAGCATAAAGAGTCAATGCTCTTTTTGAAATCATTTTCATTGACGAACGCCTCCATAACGATAAGTGCTTCTGTCAACAGCCTTAATAAATGCCAAAAGCATCCAACAACTGATTATACTTGAACCACCACGACTGATAAACGGAAGTGTTACACCTGTCAGCGGTAAAATATCATTCACACCAAAAACATTAAGCGCTGCCTGAAACAGCATAAGCGACGATGCTGCACAAGCACATATTGCATAAAATGATGAACGGGCATATTTTGAATGACGGATTGAATAAACAAGCAACGCAATATATGAAAGTAGAATTGCACCTGCCATAATCATACCGAATTCTTCACACACAACACCAAAAACAAGGTCTTCTGTTGCTGCAAAAACATCTCTCAACTTACCATTACCAAGTCCAACACCGAAAAGTCCACCACTTGCCGAATAAATCATTGTTCGTGTCTGCTGATAACCTGATGTGTCAAAATATTCCCATACATGACCATAAGCTTCAAATCTGTTGGCAACATAAGGACGGAACATAAGAACTAAAAGTCCACCCATCAATGCTATTGTACATAAAAGCACAATTGTTCTTATATCACCTGAACGCATAAACGCAATCACAATAAATGTAAAAAAGAAAATAAGTGCTGTACCGAAATCGTACATAAGGAACAATGCACCAACGCAACCAAATGCAAAAATAATGAACTTTGTAAGACTTTTATTTGATTGCAATTTTTCAAGTGAGGCAGCGCCAACAAATATAAAGGCCACCTTTACAAGCTCTGACGGTTGGATTGAAATACCGCCAACATAAATCCAGTTTTTTGCACCATTTGTTGCTCTTGCAAACACAAGAGTAAACACTAATAAGCCCAAGCCAAGAACTGCAACAGGAATACGCATACTGTTACAGAATTTTACATCTCTTAAAAACCATTGAAGAACAACAAATCCGCCTATACCCACAAGCACAGCAACAAACTGCTTCATAACCCCATCGGGATAAACACTTGCAGTAATTGAAAGTCCGATTGATGTAAGCAAAAACGCAATAAGCTCAACTTCAAAGCATCTTCTTCCCAGAACAAGCCTTGCACCGATAAAATACGCATATTCAACCAAAAGATATCCACCAAAGGCTATAAGCACATTCATTCTGTACTGCTCATCAACTCGTGTCACCACAGAAAAAAGACATATAAGCTGAAATAAAGTAATTATAAATAACATTATATAAGGATTCACATTTCTTGCTTTTACTGTCTGCATATTTTATCACCTGCCTTTTCGTCATTTTGATATCTACATCTCAAAAAGAAATTCAAAGTCTCCGATTCTTATAACGTCTCCGTCATATAACGGCATTACTCTGTTTAAATACTCACCATTAAGCATCGTTTTTGTTGTTGAGCCCATATTTTCAATGTACCATTTATTTTTACTCTTGAAAATTTCAGCCTGATTCCGTGACACATAAGGTGCAGGAATTTCAATGTTGCTTCCCTTAGCTCTACCGATTGTTACAAAATCGCCATCGACAGGGAATTCCACATCATCAGCAAGATTCACAAGTTTAGGCTGTTTTTGTTCCTTCTGTTTTTTCTCTTTTTTATGAGAATAATCGTTGTTTCCGTCATTGCCTATATAAAACTTCATAATTGCCGTACCAAAAGCAATTATATCACCATCATTAAGTTTTTCACTTTTTTCAATTTTTTCTTCGTTGACATAAACGCCCGACTTTGACTCTGTATCAAATACATAAAATCCATCTTTTCGCAAAGCAATCACAGCGTGAGAACGGGAAACGGTTGAATTTGTAAAAATAATATCACAAAGCTTACTTCTGCCAACAGATGTTTCATAACAAGTTATAGGATACTGCTTATTGTTCGACATATCAACAAGAACAGCGTACACCTTTTTATCGGGACGCAAACGGATAAGCGACCACACACAGTTAAGAATAACCGCTATGGCAAGAAAACAAAGAATATATCTTAAAACATATTCAATAACTTCCATTTTTGTCCCTCCTTGATTTATATGATTCTACCATTATAGGATATCTTTTAAAAATAGTGTTGTCAATAAAATGTTAAAAAAGTAATAAAAAATTAATATTTAAGTAAAAATCGAAGTGAATCAGCTTGTTTCATAAATTGGAGTTTATAGGATGTTCGCGTAGTGACAGGCTTCCACGCCTGCATTATCAGTGCAGAACGCAAAGTGCAGAGTGCAGAACGTCGGGTCTGCGACGCGATTATATAACAAAACCAATATGGTTATGTATGTAGGGGACGATGCCTTCATCGTCCCGTTCCAAAGTGTA
>JAZQUC010000227.1:0-4247 GCA_045631075.1 Candidatus Fimenecus sp.
GTTGCGGGCGGATGAAGGGTGCGGGTGTCCGGTGGACACCTCTGCTAGAAGTAAGCACCGACCGAACCGGCAGGTGAGACTCATCCGCCCCTACTGTAATAGCCGATTTCAATAACAAATAAACCAACAACGGGTCGTCGGAGACGCCGACCCCTACGAATTGTTTCCCCGATAAATTATAATTTTTCTATTCATCCTGCATTTTGCATTTTTCTTGCGATAACTGTTGAAAAATATATGCGTTTGTGGTAAAATATATCGAATAATTTAGAGTGGAAAGGTATGTTTTTATGTCAGGACATTCAAAATGGAGTACAATCAAAAGAAAGAAAGAAAAAACAGATAACGCCAGAGCAAAAGTTTTCACAAAAATCGGTCGTGAAATCGCAGTTGCTGTTAAAGCAGGTGGCGCAGACCCTGCAGGTAACTCAAAGCTCAAGGACGTAATTGCCAAGGCTAAGGCTGCAAATATGCCAAATGATAATATCGAAAGAGTTATCAAAAAGGCAGCAGGTGAAGGCAGTGGTGAAAACTACGATGAAATCGTATATGAAGGCTATGGCCCATCAGGTATTGCAATCATCGTTGAAACTCTTACAGATAACAGAAACAGAACAGCAGCTGATGTTCGTCACTATTTCGACAAGTTCGGTGGCAATATGGGTCAGAGCGGTTGCGTTTCATTTATGTTTAACCGTCAGGGTGTAATTCTTTTCGAAAAAGAAGGAATCGACGAAGACCAGCTTATGGAAGACGCACTTGAAGCAGGTGCAGTTGACTTTATTGCAGAAGACGAAATCTACGATGTTCGTACAGAAGCAAACGATATGGGCGCAGTTCGTGACGACCTTGAAGCAAAGGGCTACAAATTCGTTTCAGCAGAAGTTGAATACGTTCCAAGCACATATACAACTCTCACAAACCCAGACGACATCAAGAACATGGGCAGAATGCTTGAAATGTTCGAAGAAAATGATGACGTTCAGAATGTATATCATAACTGGGAAAACGAAGACGATTACGAAGGATAATATAGCCCACGCGTAGTGGCAGGCTTCCACGCCTGCAAAAAAACAACCGGACGCGTAGTGGCAGGCTTCCACGCCTGCAAAAAACCAACCGGACGCGTAGTGGCAGGCTTCCACGCCTGCAAAAAACCAATCGGACGCGTAGTGGCAGGCTTCCACGCCTGCAATACAAATAAAATTATGAAAAAATTCCGAAAAAATATTCGTTTACAAGGATACGATTACAGTCAATCCGGTTTATATTTCGTTACGGTTTGCACAAACTTTAAAGAAAAGATTTTGTGGCAGAATGTAACAGATGGAAATGTGACTTTGTCTCCTGCAGGGAAGATTGTTGATGATTGTATCAATTATATAGCTGAAAATTACGATAATGTTGTAATAGATAAGTACTGTATTATGCCAAACCACATACATTTGATTGTTGATTTGGGTATGAGCGAGAGCAGGCGTGGAAGCCTGCCACTACGCGACATTCAGGAACAAAACAGCATTGAATTGAGCGAGATAATTGGTAGAATGAAATCATATACAACGAAATGTTATAGGAATTTACCAGGAAAGCAAAATGAAATTTTGTGGCAACGAAATTTTTATGAGCACATTATTCGTAATGATGAAGATTATGCCGAAAAATGGAAGTATATTGACGAAAATCCGTTGAAATGGAATCTGGATTTCGATTATTAAGCTATGAAAACTTATGACTATCTTATCGTGGGTGCGGGACTTTTTGGTGCTGTGTTTGCTCACGAAGCAACAAAGCAAGGTAAAAAATGCCTTGTGATTGAAAAAAGAAATCATACGGGTGGTAATATCTACTGTGAAAATATAGAAGATATTACTGTTCACAAGTACGGAGCACATATTTTCCATACAAGCAATAAAGAAGTATGGGATTATGTGACTTCACTTTGTGAATTCAACGACTTCATTAACACACCCATGGCAAATTATGAGGGTAAGCTTTACAACTTGCCCTTTAATATGAACACTTTTTCGCAGATTTTTGGTGTTACAACACCTGAAGAAGCAAGGGCTATAATTGAAGAACAGCGTTCTGAAATCAAGGGTGAACCAAAAAATCTTGAAGAACAGGCAATAAGCCTTGTCGGTCGTGAGATTTATACAAAGCTTGTAAAGGGATATACGGAAAAACAATGGGGTAGGGACTGTAAGGATTTACCTGCGTTTATTATTAAGCGTTTGCCTGTCCGTTATACTTACGACAACAATTATTTCAATGACACATATCAGGGAATTCCGATAGGTGGTTACAACAAAATCATTGACAAATTGCTTGAAGGAATTGAAGTCAGGCTTAACACAGATTTTTTTGCAAACCGAGAAGAATATATATCTCTTGCCGATAAGATTGTTTACACAGGTACAATCGACAGCTATTTTGACTATTCCCTTGGTGAACTTGAATATCGTAGCTTGCGCTTTGAAACTGAAATTTTGGATTTAAAGGAATTTCAACCTGTTGCCGTTGTTAATTACAACGAAAGACAGATTCCATATACTCGTATTATCGAGCATAAGCATTTCGAGTTTGGTAATCAGCCAAAAACAGTTATAACCCGTGAATATCCTGCCGATTGGCAAAAGGGTGACGAGCCTTATTATCCCGTTAATGATGACAGGAATAATTCACTTTATGAACAATATAAACAACTTGCCGAAACACAGAAAAATGTTATTTTCGGTGGTCGTTTAGGTCAGTATAAATATTTCGATATGGATAAATGCATTGAGTCTGCATTGGCTCTTTGTAAGGAGGAATTGGGTAATGAGTGATATTAAAATCACAGCCATAATGCCGGTCTATAATGTCGAAAATTTCATAGGAAAATGTATCGAAAGCATTCAGGCACAGACTCTTACTGAATGGGAGCTTATTGCTGTTGATGATGGCTCACCTGACAACAGTGGTGCAATCTGTGACGAATATGCCAAAAAGGACAGTCGAATTACTGTTATCCATAAGGAAAATGGTGGTGCACCGTCTGCGCGTAATACTGCAATTCCACAAGCTCGTGGTGAGTATCTCTACTTCGTGGATTCAGATGACTGGGCAGAGCCTACAATGTT
Source organism: Candidatus Fimenecus sp. (assembly GCA_045631075.1). Classification (GTDB taxonomy): domain Bacteria; phylum Bacillota; class Clostridia; order Oscillospirales; family Acutalibacteraceae; genus Fimenecus. Next base: position 3,123 of record JAZQUC010000227.1, read on the forward strand.
TCAGGATATGTACGATATGGCAAAGAAAAACAATGCTCAACTTGTCGTTGCAGGGTACTATATCGACACTTATTATTCTGATACCCAATTTTACACTCAGGAGCAGAGTTTACCTACAAAGGAATTTTCAACTCAAAGGGAATTCCGTGAGTATGCTCACAATATGTTTGATAAAAACTTACTCTATACACCTTGGAACAAGCTTTTTGAAAGAAAGTATGTAATGGATAATGATATCCGTTTCAAGAATACTTTTTGGGACGATTTTCCATTCAATCTTGATGTTGTCCGTGATGTACAACGAGTAGTTTTAATGGAAGAAAAATACTATCACTTTATGCGTGCACGTGCTGACAGTGAAACAGCAAAATATCGTAGTGATATGTACGCAAAAAGAGAAGAAGAACACGGCTGGATGCTTGATTTATACAAGCATTGGAATGTGACAAGTGACGAAAGCCGTGAAATGATTTACCGTCGTTATATTGAACGAGTGGTAGGTTGTATTGAAAATGTAACTAATTCTGCTTGCACTCTTTCATTTAAAGAAAAGATGCAGGAGATTAAAAATATAATTACAAGTGACAATGTGCGTGAATCTCTTAAAATCGCAAAGCCAAATTCACTTGTGATGAAGCTTATGCTTATTCCGATTAAGCTTAAATTTACATTCTTAACTTACCTTGAAGGTGCATTTATCTCAAAGGTAAAATCAGGAAATGTGAAGCTTTTCGCAAAACTCAAAGCCAATCGATAAGAGGTATTAAAAATGTCTTTAAAAGATAAAAAATTATTCTTACTTGATATGGACGGAACAATTTATGAGGGTGCTCGTCTTTTCGAATGTGTCAATGAATTTTTAGCACATATCGAGTCAGTTGGTGGACAGTATGTGTTCATTACAAACAATTCATCCCGTTCAGTCAAGGACTATGTTATTAAACTTTCAAATATGGGAATAAAGGTGACAGAAGACAATTTCTTCACTTCTTCTCAGGCAACAGCGCTTTATCTCAACAAGCATTTTCCTAACAAGAAAATTTACTGTATGGGCACAAAGTCAATGATTGCTGAAATGGAAAAATATGGTGTCAATATCACAACTGAAGCAGACGAAGATACTGA
>JAZQUC010000228.1:0-8918 GCA_045631075.1 Candidatus Fimenecus sp.
TGCTTCGCAGAGGTGTCCACCGGACACCCACACCCCACATCCGCCCGAATTGATTTATTTGTTAACTTCAACGGGACGATGTGGGCATCGTCCCCTACATTTTAGAATAACCGTGCAGGCGTGGAAGCCTGCCACTACGCGACTCCTCAAGGGTGGAGCCTAAATTTAGATAACTATTTCTTTTCCGATATAAACTGGATAATTTTTTGCGCCTGAGAGTGTCTTGTTTGGAGTGATAACAACATTCTTGTCAGCTACTACACAGTTAAGTGATGCATTCTGTGCAACGAAGCCGTCCTGCATAATAATTGAATTCTTAACAACTGCGCCTTTTTCAACTCTTACGCCACGGAAAAGGATTGAGTTTTCAACTGTACCTTCGATAATACAACCGTCAGCAACAAGAGAATTCTTTACATTTGAGCCGAGAGTGTAAATTGCAGGCATATCGTCACGAACCTTTGTGTAAACAGGTCTGTCTGTATTGAAAAGGTCGTCACAATTATCAGGATTCAAAAGCTCCATATTTGTGTTATAGTAGCTTCTCATTGACTCGATAACCGCTGAGTAGCCTGTTGCTTCAAAGCCGTAAATATTGAGTTTTTCAACATTAGCCTGAATAATATCAGTTTCAAAATCCTTGTGATTAAGGCTGATTGCGTCGTTAATAAGTCTTTCAAGAAGTGCTTTTTTCATCAAAATAACATTGAGTGAGAAATTTACATTTTCTTCTGTTACAGGTGAAAGTGTAACCTTTTCAGCCTTGTTGTCTTCATTCATATCGAGAACAACAACATCGTTAAGTGCAGGAACTTTACCATTTTTATAAACGATTGTCATATCAGCATTTTTTGCTGTATGGTAATCCATAAGTGCTTCAACATCAAGGTTGAAAACAACATTACAGTCAGAAAGAAGAACATATTCTTCGTCTGAACGGCTGATAAATCCCATACTACCCTTTAAAGAAGCAAGCTTGTCACGATGTCCGCCTGCATCATTTGTTGAGAATGGAGGAAGGATGAAAAGACCGTCATTTTTACGGGATAAGTCCCAAGGCTTACCAGTACCCACATGGTCCATAAGTGACTGATAGTTACTCTTTGTAAGCACACCGACTTTTTCAATACCTGCGTTTACCATATTTGAAAGAGCAAAGTCAATAAGACGGTAACGACAAGCAAATGGAACTGAACCCATTGTACGGATACCTGTAAGCTCACTGATACATTCATCATAAGCATTTGAGAAAATAATACCAACTATATTCTTACCTGTCATCTTATTCAGCCTCCTTTACTAAATCTTCGTCAATCATTGCCTTTGGTTCAACAGACTGACCTTCACCGATAGTAACCCCTGCGCCAACAACTGCAACGCCCCAGTCATCACGATTTGCGCAATCTTCAGGATTTGCACCAACTACTGCACCTGATTCAATGACTGCATTTTCAGCAACGATTGAATACTGCACAACAGCGCCCTTTTTAATAACTGTGCCAGGCATTACGATTGAATATTTAACATCTGCACCCTCTTCAACAGTAACGTTGTTGAAAAGAATTGAGTAATCAACATTGCCGAAAACTCGTGAGCCTTCTGAAACCATTGAGTTCTGTACTGTTGCGTTAGCAGAAATATAGTGTGGAGGGCTTACAGGAGTTTTTGCATAGATTTTCCAGCTTGTATCTGACAAATCAAGGTCAACCTTTGGATTAAGAAGGTCAAGGTTTGCTTCCCAAAGGCTGTCGATTGTACCAACATCTTTCCAATATCCGTCGAAGAGATAAGCATACATTGGCTCACCGTCAGCGTGCATCTTTGGAATAACATTTTTACCGAAGTCGTTGCTTGAATCCGGGTCAGCCTCATCATCAATAAGATACTGACGGAGCTTGCTCCAAGTGAACACGTAAACACCCATTGAAGCCTTGTTACTTCTTGGATTCTTTGGTTTTTCTTCAAATTCGCTGATTGAGTTGTCGTCGTTGAGAATCATAAGACCGAAACGACTTGCTTCTTCCCAGGAAACCTCAAGCATAGCGATTGTACAAGAAGCACCCTTTTCCTTATGGTATTCAAGCATCTTGTTATAATCCATCTTATAGATATGGTCACCTGAAAGAATTACAACATATTCAGGGTCATAACGGTCGATGAAATTAATATTCTGATAAATAGCATTTGCAGTACCCTTATACCATTCTGTACCCTTAATCTGCTGATAAGGGGACAAGATATGTACACCGCCATTAGCACGGTCAAGGTCCCAAGCCTGACCATTACCAATATAATCGTTAAGTTCAAGTGGCTGATACTGTGTTAAAACACCGACAGTTGAAATACCTGAGTTTACACAGTTTGAAAGTGGGAAGTCGATAATTCTGTATTTACCGCCGTAAGGAACAGCAGGTTTAGCAATGTTCTTTGTAAGAATTCCAAGACGGCTTCCCTGACCGCCTGCAAGAAGCATTGCAATACATTCCTGTTTTCTTGCCATATTTATTCCTCCTATTTTAGGTCATTTTGTTATATTATTTTATCTTGTCTTTTTAAGATAAATTGTCGACATTGGTGGTAAGTCAACAGAAATACTTTGCTCAAAGCCGTGCATTCCTGTTTTCTCTGCCTTGATTTTTTCAGGCTGTGCTTTTCCTGTGCCACCATACTTCTGGTCATCAGAATTAAACACAATCTTGTAATTTCCTTTTTGTGGAACACCTATTTTATAGTTATCACGGGCAACCGGAGTAAAATTGCAGATTGCAATAATCTCTTTACCCTTTTCGTCAATTCGACGGAATGAAATTACTGAATTGTCGTTATCATCCGCTGAAATCCATGAAAAACCTTCCCATGAATGGTCAACCTGCCAGAGTGGAGCATTATCCTTATAGAAATGGTTAAGCTCTTTGAAATATGTCTGCAACTGTTTATGTGCGTCATACTCTAAAAGCAACCAGTCAAGTCCTTGCTTGTAATTCCATTCAATAAACTGACCGAATTCAGAACCCATAAACATAAGCTTTTTACCAGGATGAGCCATCATATAGCCCATAAATGCACGGACACCTGCAAACTTTTCTTCATAAGTGCCAGGCATTTTATTTATAAGAGAGCATTTACCGTGAACAACCTCGTCGTGAGAGATTGGCAACACAAAATTCTCTGAAAAAGCGTAGAAGAATGAGAATGTGATGCAACCGTGGTTACCTTTTCTGTAAAGTGGGTCTGTTGAAAAATAACGAAGAATATCGTTCATCCAACCCATATTCCACTTATAGTTAAATCCAAGTCCGCCCATAAACACAGGCTTTGTAACCATTGGCCAAGCTGTACTTTCTTCTGCTATAAGCAAACTACCGTGATAATCACGGAAAACATTCATACTAAGCTTGTTTAAGAATGCAACAGTTTCAAGATTTTCAACGCCACCGTCTTTATTTGCAATCCAATGACCGTCATCACGACCGTAATTGAGATAAAGCATTGAAGCCACAGCGTCAACACGAAGTCCGTCAATATGGTATTTATCAAGCCAGAACATAGCACTTGAAATAAGGAAGGACTGAACTTCGTTTCTGCCAAAATCAAATACCTTTGTTCCCCATTCAAGGTGCTCACCTTTTCGCACATCTTCATATTCGTAACAAGCAGTACCGTCAAACTCGTAAAGACCATTAGCATCCTTTGGGAAATGAGCAGGTACCCAGTCAAGAATAACACCGATTTCGTTTTTGTGACACATATCGATAAGATACATCAAATCGTCAGGAGTGCCATAACGGGATGTTGCTGCAAAATATCCTGTAACCTGATAACCCCATGAGCCGTCAAACGGATATTCGGTAAGTGGCATAAATTCAATGTGAGTATATCCCATTTCCTTTACATAAGGGATAAGCTCCTCTGCCATTTTACGGTATGAATAGAAATTTCCGTCTTCATACTGCTTCCATGGACCAAAATGAACTTCATAGATATTAACAGGTCTGTCATACTGTGCTCTTTCTCGTTTTGCCTTTTCCCATTTGTCGTCAGTCCATTTATATGAACCTAACTCGTAATATTTAGTGGCATTATCGGGACGGGTTTCCATATGATAACCATATGGGTCACTTTTCATAAGCTTTCTGCCGTCTTTTGTGTAAATGCAGAATTTATATGAGTCATAAAGCTTTACATTTTTTATATAAACTTCCCAGATTCCACCAACTGTAATTCGTTCAGCCATATTTGCGCTGTCATTCCAATTGTTGAAATCACCGCAGACGCTTACAGCAGTTGCATTTGGTGCCCATGTACGAAAAACAACTGTATCGTCGTCAACACGATGAGCCCCCATATATTCGTAAGCACGAGCATTGTTTCCCTGATGGAACAAATACACAGGAACCTGAGCCTCAAAACTGTTATTTTGAACTTCCGCCACCTTCATCACCTCGCAATTATACTTATACATATATATTTTATCACTATAAAAATTTGATTTCAAGTGTATTTTGCACAATTTGTTCAAATCCGTAACAAAATTCATTACACGCATTTGTGCACTTTGTTACAAAAATTTCCCAAAAAAACTATAAAGAGACAAAACACATCATATTGTTCGGAAAATCAAAGCAAAAAACAGCTCCCCTTACTACGGAAGCTGTTGAAATGTGGTTTGATATTCAAATTGGGAGTTTAGCGGTGACATTGATTGGGTAATGCAACCTTGTAGGGGACGATGCCCACATCGTCCCGTTCCAAAGTATACTATTCACTTACTACGGGCGGATGAGGGGTGCGGGTGTCCGGTGGACACCTCTGCGAAGCAGAAGCACCGACCGAACCGGCAGGTGAGACTCATCCGCCCCTACATTTGTGGTCAATATTAATAATCAATTACCCCGATAAATTATAATTTACTTATTTATTTTCACTTGTAATTTCTGTTAATGTCAAATCAATAATATAGCTATTCTGATTGCCCTGAGTGTCTTTTATTTTCAGTTCACACCAGAAATCATCTTGCAATTCATCCATTTTTCCAAAATTGTTATCAAGCATTTTGCCATTACCAGATGCTTTGCCAAAATCGATATTCAACATTTCTGATGATGAAGCATTGTCCATTGCACTAACAAGTACCACATTTTCTTCGCCGTCAATTCTTGTGTAGAATTCAGCACGATATGACGCAATATTCTTTATACCGTCTGGTTTTTGAACTTGCAATTCACCACCATAAAATATATCTTCTTCATCTGTCAAAACAACGACGCCATTTGTAATCACATACTCTTCATTTCCACCAGTGAACGAATACACACGGGTCTTTTCCTGCTTTGTATTATTACAAGCAGACAATGTCAACACACAAGAAACCAATAAAAACAATGCAACTATTTTCTTCATAACAAAACCCCATCTCAGGAACATTTTTATTTAAACACAGAACACCATGTAGGGGCGATTCATGAATCGCCCGAATAAAATCACCAACATACTTTGGGACGGGTCATTCATGAATGACCCCTACAACATACCAAATCGATTTCTTTGTAGGGTCGGGTCTCCGTGCCCGACCGTGGTTAACAGATAAACTTACGGGCAGGCACAGAGACCTGCCCATACATTCCAACCATATTAGTTTTTAATATAATCGCAACGCAGTTCCGAAATTACGAATTCCGAATTTCGCATTACAAATTATCATCCCGATAAACTTCCAATTTATTGCTCAAATTAGGACTTTATGCAACCATACCCTATTTCCGTACCGACCGTACCCTATTTCCGTACCGACCGTACCCTATTTCCGTACCGACCATACCCTATTTCCGTACCGACCATACCCTATTTCCGTATCTAAAAATAAATATAAAAAATAAAAAGAAAATAATTTATTATAAATAATAATAATTAATCGGTTAACTATTTTTATTTTTAAAGAATTTTATAGTTAAAAACATTCTAAAAATAAGGCTGTTTGTAAACAATTTGTGAATATTTTGCTGTTTTCCTGAAATCGTCCCGCTTTTTGTGGGACGAAATGCGTTTTCCGCCCTATATATGGGAGGTGTTTTTTTGGACAATGAAAAAAACAACATAAAATTTGCAATATTTCCTTTGGAAATTCTTAACAACGAACAATTTAATAATCTTACTGCAAGGGATTCTGTTTTGTATATGCTACTGCTTAATCGGTTGAACTTGTCGAAAAGGAATTCGGGTCGTTATTCCGATAAAAACGGTGTTTTTGTTTATTATTCAAACGAGCAAATCACAAAAGATATAAGATGCAACAAAGGAACAGCAAGCACAATGCTGAATAATCTTGAATCCGCAGGGCTTATCCGTAAGGAATACCAGAAGCGTGGTATGCCACTTAAAATTTATGTGAATGATATTTTTGGTATTTGTTCCCATATATACCCGCAACCAAAGTCACAGGACAAGCCTTGCTCACAACAAATAAACAATTCAAATTCACCTGCTGTTCAAACGGACAAGGATGTAAGCTTTGATATTGAGAAAACGAAGCAACAGACAAACGACAGTACGCTTGATTTTGGTAATATGAAAAACAAAAAACGCCGACATTAACCGGCGTTTCAGTATTGATTTAGTTTTTATTCATTCATAAGCTGACGGATATCGTCACCCATAAACACAACAGCCACAAATGTTCCGATAATTCTTGAAACAATGCTTTCAGGATATCGTGTTTTAAGCTCGTCAAAGCTTAAATTTGAACTGATGATTGTAGGCACACCACGAGCAATTCTGCTGTTAATGATATTATAAAGTGATGACATTGCAACTGCACTTGAAAATTCAGCACCCAAATCGTCAAGAATAAGCAGGTCAGCACCAATAAGAATATCTTCTGTTTCATATGACTCTGTTCTGCCGAACTTTTCACGCTCAAGCTTGTTAAGGAAATTGATAACAGAACCGTAAACAACATTGTAGCCTTTTTTGATAGCTTCGTTTGCAATAGCAAGTGACAAATGAGTCTTGCCAAGACCTGTACGACCACAGAAATAAAGGCTTACGGAATCCTTATCAAAGTTCTGAGCATAGCTTATACATCTGCTGTAAACATCACGCATATGTTCATAAGGTGATTTTCCGTTTTCTGACTTTTTAGGATAATAATCAAGGTCAAAATCTTCAAAATTTGAAAGCTCAAGCGGTGTCATTGTTGACATTTTTTCTGCTGAATATTTTTTAAGCAAATCCATATAGCATTCGCAGTATGATGTTCCGTATGACACACGGTTTTCTTCGTCATAATCTTCAATTGTGCCTGTATCGTTACACTTTGTGCAGGTGTAGTTCACATCAAGATAATTTGATGGAAGTCCAAGCTCTTTTAAAAGATTTATTCTGTCTTCACGCAGTTTGTGATTCTTTTCACGAATGCGTTCAAGCAATTTGTCACTCTCACCCTTTGGCAAGGCAAAGGCATTAACCGTTTCAAATCCTGTTTTTGAAAGTTCCTTCTCAATAAATTGAAATTCAGGGTACTTGAATGACATTTCGTTTTTGTGCTGACGGGCAGTTAATTCTGCATCATCTCGTCTTTTTCTTATTTCAAGCTTTGCTCTGTCGTGAAATTCTCTTGAATATGCCATATTTATGCCCCCTTACTTCTCTTTCTTTTTTTATTTTTCATTGACCCAAAATCCTTTGGATTATCGGTTGCATCCTTTTGTGCTTTTTGAACATCAAATGATGTTTCCTGTTCCTGTTTTGTTTTTTGAGTCTTTGACTGGAATTTCTTTGTACCTTTTTCGATATCATCAAGGCTTTGCATACCCTGTTTACGCCAATTCTTAATTGTACCGTTCATATGGGTAACATTGTTCCACACAAGGCGACCTGTCTGCTTTTCAGCCTTCATAATGTCAAATGCCTTTTGCACTTCCTTAATGGTATAACCCCAACGAATCCACTCGCAGAAAAGTTCAAGGACTGCAAATGTTGGTGTTGAAGTGTCGTTATTTGTGTTTTTAGCCAACTGACGGAAAAGGTTAAGTGCCTTTTCAGTTTCGTTTATGTATTCGTCAGCAGAAACCATATCGGTAATACCGTTTTCTGCCCAATATTTTGCGATTTTTACAAGGTCATTCTGGCTTGTATTATCAATGCTTTTTGCAAAGTACAAAAGGCAGTTTGCCACATCAGGAGTGATTCCGTACTGATAAACAATTGAGTAGATTGTGCATTGCATTGTGTAGCCGAGAGTTTTGCCTAAAATTTCCTGTGACTCGTCAAAAAGACGCTTTACAGCACCGTTTTTCTTAAGCACAGCATTGATTTCTGCCTGAGTAGGATTTGTAAATCGGATTTCAGGAAGTGGCATTTTTGGTTTTTCAGGTGTTGCAATCTGTTTTTCGGTTTTAACTGTTTCTTCCGCTTTTCCGTTTTTGAGAATACCGCTATCCACCCAGTATTCAACACTTTCCTTGACCATATCAGGTGAAAGATTTGTCTTTTTTGCGATTTCTTCCACCGTTATTTCAGGATTTCTGAAAATAGCGATAATAACCTTTAACTGTTCACCTGTTGCAAATTTAAGGCCTTTATCAGCAATTTCCGTCGGCAAGGAAAACATTGACGAATAAACCTTTGGCGAAATTTCGAACATCTCTTTCACTCCTTTACAATCAAAATGCCACATTACGGGACAATAAGTATATCACATTATTACAGTTTTTTCAATCACAAGATATAGTGTAAATGCAGAATGCAGAATTCAAAATGCAGAATTTGATGGGTTCGATAAATTGGAGTTTGTAGGGATAATATGAAATTAAAATAGAAACAAAAACCTTGTAGGGGCGGATGCCCACATCCGCCCGCATTTAGTTAATTGCATACTTTGGGACGGGACGATGAAGGCATCGTCCCCTACATTCGTTATT
>JAZQUC010000229.1:0-11444 GCA_045631075.1 Candidatus Fimenecus sp.
GAACAGACAATTAAACAGACAGGTGAAAGAGCAGTAGTTGACGCAGGTGTTAACGGTGTTCATCCTGAACTTGTTAAACTTCTCGGTAAACTTAAATATCGTACAAGTTTTGGTCAGAATGTTCTTAATCATTCTCTTGAAGTATCATACATAGCAGGACTTATGGCACAAGAACTTGGTGCTGATGTTAAACAGGCTAAGCGTGCAGGTCTTCTTCACGATATTGGTAAGGCACTTGACCGTGAATTTGAAGGTACTCATATTGAGCTTGGTGTTGAAGCAGCTAAGAAATATAAGGAAAATGACAAGATTGTTCATGCTATTCAGGCACACCACGGTGAAATTGAAGCAAAGACAATCGTTGCAGTACTTGTTCAGGCAGCAGATGCTATTTCAGCAGCTCGTCCTGGTGCTCGTCGTGAAAACGTTCAGAATTACATTAAGCGTCTTGAAAAGCTTGAAGAAATTGCAACATCATTTGAGGGTGTTGAAAAATCATTCGCAATTCAGGCTGGTCGTGAAATCAGAATTATGGTTAATCCTGATAAGGTTTCTGACGAAAAGATGATTATTGTTGCACGCGATATTGCAAAGAAGATTGAGGATGAACTTGAATATCCAGGTCAGATTAAAGTCAATATTGTACGCGAGAACAGAGTCATAGAGTTTGCAAAGTAAGAATTTTGTTACTTGCTTTGTTTGTAAAAAAAGTAAAATAATATGAAATGCCCCGATGTCACAAACGGCTTCGGGGCAAAATAAATTAAATCCATATATAGAAACGGTGTGCTTATGTCACGCAAAATTAAAATTCTCTGTGTAGGAGATGTTGTAAGTCAATCAGGATGTGACTTTTTAAGAAAAAAACTTCCTGAAATAAAACGCGAACACAATATTGATGTGTGTATTGTGAATGGTGAAAATTCTGCTGTGGGAAATGGTATGTTACCCAACTCTTGTGAACATGTTTTTACAAGTGGAGCAGATATGATTACAGGTGGTAATCATTCGTTAAAAAGACGAGAGATTTTTGAATATCTTGATAGAAATGAAAATGTGTTGCGACCTGCCAATTATGGTGAAGGAGTCTGGGGAAAAGGCTATGGAATAATTGACAAGGGTGCATATAAAATCGGCGTCATAAACCTTTTAGGCAGAGTGTGGCTTGAAGGTCACTCTGACCCATTTGAGGTTGCAGAAAATTCCATTAAAAAATTAAAAGAAGAAACAAATATTATTCTTGTAGATTTTCACGCAGAGGCTACTGCAGAAAAAAAGGCGTTTGGATATTGCTTTGACGGTGTGGTAAGTGCTGTTTTCGGTACTCATACCCATGTGCAGACATCCGATGCGCAAATTTTATCAGGCGGTACAGGCTACATCACGGATTTAGGTATGACAGGACCTGAAGAATCTGTATTAGGTGTGAAAAAAGAGATAATTATAGATAAATTCAGAAAAGGCTTTTCAAGTATGTTTGAAACAGCTGATACACCAGCATTTTTACAGGGATGTATATTTACTATTGATAAGGATAGCGGTAAAACCGTTGAAATAAGTGCTATTACTGTGAGGTGAGACAAATGAAAATTGTAAAAAGGGCAATTGCATTACTGTTATGCTTTTGTTTGATTTTCCTTTGTTGCGCTTGTGGCGGTAAAAATGAAACTCCCGAAAATAATAGTGAACCATCAACTGAAAGCACAGAAATTGTAGAAAAACCTGATAAAACAGGTGACAAGAAAATTGTTTTACCATATAACGAGGAAGATGGCCTTAATCCGTATTTTGCAAAAAGTGACGAGAATCTTTATCTTTGCGATTTGATGTATGAACCGCTATATCAGTTGGATAAAACATTTTCTCCTATAGGAGTTATTGCAGAAAGCATTCATGTAGTTGATAATGTTGCAACGGTGCGACTCCGTTCAGGTGTATCATGCCGTGGGTCATCAGATATAAACGCAGAAGATGTGGTTTATTCATTCAATATGGCGAAGGCGTCACACGGTTGGTCAAATACGCTTAAAAGTGTGATTTCTGCACAGGCTGTCGGACAGTATGCAGTTGATTTTACCCTTGCATATAAAGATATATATGTTGCAGGAAAGCTCGATTTCCCTATTGTAAAAGTCGGTACAGCCGATGTTGTGGATTCTATTCCAACAGGTAGTGGTGATTATTACTATTCAGAAAAACAGCTTATAAGCATAATGAATAGTGAAAAGAAAATCGGCCTATCCCCTATTGGCAATAGAGAAAGTGCTGAAAATGCTTTTAATATTGGTGTAACAGATGTGTTCTTCAGCAACTTGTCAAATTGTGATTATACAGTAATGGCAGGAACAACAAAAGAAGTTGTTCTCAGCAATATGGTGTATCTTGGACTCAACAGTGCAAGAGGAGCACTTACAAACTATATCAGAAATGCTATCGCAGCAAAGCTTGACAGTGAAAAAATTGCAGTATCATCATATCAGGGTCATGGTGTGGGTGCAAAGTTACCTATTTTCCCTGAAAGCAGTTTGAGTGACGAGGTTACTCCTATTGAAATAAAAGGTAATACCACATTGGCAAATAATATTATTGACCGTTGTGGATATACACGATATTCCGGAAAAGCAAAGACTAATGGTGCATACACATTATCTCTTTCTTTGATTGTGAATAAGGATAATAAATTCAGAGTAGCAGCTGCATATAATATTGCTGACTCCTTGGCAGAATGTGGATTTTTAATTACGGTTAAGGCTATTTCATTCAAGGAATATAAACAGAGAATTGAGTCAGGAAATTATGATATGTATCTTGGCGAAGTTAAGCTTGACGGGTCAATGGATATTGAACAGTTTTTCAATGATAACAGTCCGTTAAGCTCAGGAATTGCAACATCAGGACTTGTTGCAAAGGAATATTACAGATATCGTGCAGGAGAAATCACACCTGCCGAATATTATGATTTATTTGCGGAGTATTATCCGTTCATTCCTGTTCTTTTCAGAACTGGTTATGTATCTACATCAGCAGATGTGGAATTAAAGTTTAAACAAATGCCATTTAGTTTATACAATGGAATATAAGGTGAAATTATGAAGTTCTCCGATGATATTAAGTACATCAAAGGTATCGGCGAATCCCGTGCAACGGCGTTTCGTTCTGTTGGTGTGTCTAATGTAGGGGAACTTCTTCGTTTTTATCCACGAGCATATGAGGATTGGAGCAAAATTGTACCTATATCACAATGCGTTTTAGGTGAAAATGTGTGCATAAAAGGCGTTGTGATGTTTCCTGTGAAGAATGAGCGTGTCCGTGGTGGAATGCTTATTGCAAAGGCAACTGTAACAGATGGTGACTCTGTTGTTGCTGTTACATTCTTCAACAATAAATATATTGACAAAATGCTTAAAAGTGGTGAGGAATACCTTTTCTTTGGCAAAATAACTCTTGGTAAGTATTCTGCTCGGGAAATGGTTTCACCAATGTTTATGAAAGCAAATCATAGTGTGGATATTAAACCAATATATCCTCAGTCAAAAAATATTACATCAAAAATGGTTCAGTCAGCGGTACAGAATGCTCTTAACAGTATTGATGAAATACCTGAATACCTGCCTGAGAATATTATTAAGAGATATAACCTTGTTTCTCTTGATACTGCAATCAGGGATATTCATTTTCCAAAAGATGATGATGCCTTACAAAAAGCAAGGGACAGACTTATTTTTGATGAATTGTTTATTTTACAGTTAAGTCTTCTTTGTCTTAAAAGTGAAAATACCGAAATTACTACAAACAATATTGTAAAAAAATCTTATATCCAAGAATTTTTTGAATTATTACCATTTGAGCCAACAAATGCGCAGAAACGAGCAGTAAACGAAGCAATTTGTGATATGCAAAGTGGTAAACAGATGAACAGACTTTTGCAAGGTGATGTTGGTAGCGGTAAGACTGCGGTGGCAGCTGCAATTGTTTATACAGCATCAAAAAATGGTATGCAGTCTGCACTTATGGCTCCGACAGAGGTGTTGGCTGTACAGCATTATGAAACATTTAAAAAGTTGTTTGAAAATACAGGAATTAAATGTGAACTTCTTGTAGGAAGCACAAAGGCAAAGGATAAAAAGGAATTTAAAGAACGATTGAAAAATGGCGAAATTGATTTGATTATCGGTACTCACGCTATTATTCAGGAAGATGTTGAGTTCGACCGATTAGGTCTTGTTATAACCGATGAACAGCATCGTTTTGGTGTTAAGCAAAGAACGGGTCTTTGCAGTAAGGGTGAAAATCCTCATGTGTTTGTTATGTCAGCAACACCTATTCCAAGAACACTTGCCTTAATATTTTTCGGTGACTTAAAGGTGTCTGTACTTGATGAATTGCCACCAGGAAGACAAAAAATTGATACCTATGCAGTGAAATCTGCAAAACGAGGTTCAATGTTTGAGTTTATAAGAAACCATCTTGATATGGGATATCAGGCGTATATCGTTTGTCCGCTTGTAGAAGAAAGCGAATTAATGCAAGGCATTATGTCTGCAGAAGAATATTACAAAAAAGCACAAGTGCCTTTTAATGGCTACAAACTCGATTTGCTTCATGGAAAAATGACACCAAAGAAAAAAGATGAAGTAATGATGAGATTCAAAAGCGGAGAAACGCAACTTCTTATTTCGACGGTTGTTATTGAGGTTGGCGTTGATGTGCCGAATGCAGTTATAATGGTCGTTGAAAATGCAGAACGGTTCGGCTTATCACAGCTTCATCAGTTGCGTGGTCGAGTTGGTCGTGGAAAAGCAAAATCTCATTGTATTCTTGTGACGGATGCAACGGGTGACGAAGCAACTGCACGAATGAAAATTATGTGTGAAACAACAGACGGTTTCAAGATTGCTGACGAGGATTTAAAGCTTCGTGGTCCCGGTGATTTTTTTGGTACTCGTCAACACGGATTGCCTAAACTTAAAATAGCTGATATTTTGACAGACACAAAAATTCTTATGCAAACACAGGAACTGGCAAGAGAGCTTATGGAAGATAAAAACAGTTTTAAGCAAGAAGAAAACCGTCAGATTGCAAGACTTGTATCAAGAAAAATCAATAGTTTACAGGTTTCTAATACTGCAAACACAATTTAGTAATATTTGCAAGATATAATAATCTAAAAAAATCAGGGAGGTATAATATGAATGAGATAAAAGGATACTTGAGAGATTTCAGAATAGATGTCCCTGAAGTAATATATACTTGCAAAGGTCTTAAGATTTTTGGCCGAAGAATAAAGTCAATTGTTTTTTCAACGGATGTAAGTATTATCCGTAACTGTAATGCAGATGCAGTTATTGCAGTTTATCCTTTTACACCTCAACCTGTTATTACTCAGGCTGTTATGATGGCTGCTGACTGTCCTGTTTTTGTGGGCGTCGGTGGAGGACTTACAAAGGGAGAGCGAGTAATCAACCTTGCAAGACATGCTGAATATCAGGGTGCAACAGGCGTTGTTCTTAATGCACCGACATCAAATGACTCTATTCGTGAGGTTTCAAAAACTGTTGATTTGCCAATTGTAATTACTGTTGTAAAGGAAGAAGATATACAGGCAAGACTTGATTCAGGTGCACAAATATTAAATGTTTCAGCGGCAGCAAGAACACCTGAATTAGTATCAAAAATCCGTGAGAAGTTTCCTGATGTGCCTATAATGGCAACGGGCGGACCAACAGAAGAAACAATCAGAGCGACTATAAATGCAGGTGCAGACGCCATAACCTGGACACCACCTACTAATGGTGAAGTTTTCCGTGATATTATGGAAGCATACAGAAAAGGTGAACCACACCCGTAAAACAGGAACAAAAGGGGTATAGATTAATATGTATATTTTCAAACCAATTCTTGAAAAAAACTGGGAAAACACAGCTAAAATGGATGCTAAAAGAATTGCATCACAGACAGAGCCTGAGGGATTAGAGCAACATCTTGATATTCCGTATATTGACGACGGTGAAAAGGGTCATTTGCTTGATATTTATTATCCACAAGGCACAACTGAAAAATTACCTGTTATAATTGATATTCACGGTGGCGGATGGATGTATGGATATAAGGAAATCAACAAGTATTTCTGTCTTAAACTTGCACAGAAAGGCTTTCTTGTGGCATCAATAAATTATCGACTTGCAGGTAGTGTGCTTTTTGATGACCAGATAAGGGATATTTTTGCTGCACTTAAATGGCTTGGTGAAAATTTATCCGACTACCCTGCTGATATGGATAATATTTTCCTTGCAGGTGACTCTGCAGGTGGACATTTTGCATGTGTTACAACTGCAGTAAATCTTAATGAAGATATGCAAAAGGATTTTGGTGTGGAATATGTCGGATTTGATTTTCGTGCAGTAGCGGCAATTTGCCCTGCGGTTGATTTGTTAAGTCCTAATTTCTTAATGAATGTGAATGTTCCGATTCTTTTGGGTGATAAGCCTTCAAAAAGCCCATATAAGAAATATCTTGATGTGAACAGAATTGTTACAAAGGACTTTCCGCCATTTTACATAAATACTGCTACGGGAGATTTTTTGAGAAGTCAGGTATATAAATTAAAGAAAATTTTTGACAAAAATGGTATAGAATACCGTTTCCATGATTTTACAGAAAAGCTTGACGGTAAAAATCTTACTCATGTTTTCAATGTTGTTGACCCATTTTCAGTATATGGTGATATGGCAAATGAAGAAATTGCAGAATTTTTCAAAAGCAGAATTAAAAAGTAGAACGATGTCGAGTTGCTTGACAAAAAATATATATTGTGATTTAATAAAAGTATGAAAAATTCATTTATGGAAAGGTGATAGATATGAAAAAGATTCTTTGCGTTCTTATGGCAATCGTTATGGCATTTTCTTGTGTTGTGGTTGCTTGTGCTGAAGATGAAATTTCTTGGGAAGAAATTAAAATGGGTGGTAAAAGAGGCGACGTTAACGCAGACGGTAAGATTTCTGCTGTTGATGCTCTTATGGTTCTTAAATATGTGGCAGGAACACAGGAACTTTCAGCAAAAGCGATGCTTCGTGCTAATATGAATCAGGATGCAGATGGTAATGTTTCAGCAATTGATGCACGACAGATTTTAAGGGTTGCAGCAGGACTTAGCCCATCATAAATTTGCAATAAAAAAGTAAACCGACATTCTTTTAATCGAGAATGTCGGTTATTTTTATTTCTTCATTATTAAGTACTTTTTGCGGGTTGACAATAAGACATTGTTCAACCATTTCTTCCGTGATTTCATCGGGAAGCTCGTTTAGTTTTTCAATAAGGCGAGTATGACGATATTCTATATCGTGAGCATCACTTGCTATAAACTGTGCAAATCCTTGTTCAACCAAATCCACTGCAAGAACTTGTGGTTGAAGTCCGTTCAGTCCTATAAGGCTGTCAAGGTTAACCTGAAACAACACACCTCTATCGATTAAGTCTTCAAGTATCTGATAATCATTGTGGACTTCATAATATCTTTCGGGATGAGCAAGAATAGGTGTATATCCCCTGTCAATAAGATTGTCAAACCACCTTGTAATGAACCGTGTGTCAAAAGGAATTAACGGCATTTCACAAAGCATATATCTTGACCCGTTGATTGTAAGTTCATCAAGGTTTTCTGCTTCAAAAATATCGTTGCTGAGAAACAACTCTGCACCAGGGTGAATTCGCAAAGGAATCTTTTTTTCTGCCAGGACTTTACGAAGTATTTCTAATTTCTCGTTCCGTTCTTCCACGAAATCGGATACGCAGTCATATTCAAAAAAGTGAGGAGTGAGAACAAGGTCATCACAACCATTTCGATAAGAATCAAGGCACAACTGAAATGATGTTTTTAAGTCTTCAGCACCATCATCGATTTCGAAAAGAACATGGGAGTGAATATCAATCATTCTGTATCTGACCTTTCTTCTTGTTTGTATGTTATGCTGATAATTCCCTCATCATTAAGAAGTTTGAGCATAACTATTGTAATAGGAAGAATAAAAATTCCTATTACGCCGAAAATCTGTGAACCTATGAACATTGAAACGATTGTAAGGAATGCAGGAAGACCCAATTGAGCCGCAACAAGCTTTGGTTCAATAACCTGTCTTATAACAGTAATACAAGCGTAAATAACAATAAGTCCTATTGCAAGTGCATAGTTTCCAGAAATAAAGTTATAAAGTGCCCAAGGAATAAGAACTGTACCTGTGCCAAGAACGGGAACAATGTCAATTACTGCTGTAAGCGCGGAAATAACAAAAATATATCCGCCATCATAGATGTCAAGAAGTTTTAATATAGATAAACCTAATGACAACTCGCAGAATGTAATTGTAATGATAATTACATATGCCTTGACCATTTTGCCGAGAGAAGGGAAAAGAAGCCTTTTTGCACGGACAATTTTATTCTGTGTTTCTGGTTTGAAAAATCCTAAAACAAAATTCTTTAATGAATCAAAATCAGCGGTCATAAAACAACACGCAACAATTGCGACAACTATTGAAACAAGTGTAGTAGGAATTTGTTTTGCTGTGTTCCATATGCCTAAAAGAGGTGTTGAAAGAATAGAAAAATCAAAATCAGGTGAGTTTGTTGGAGTGTTGCTGTTTGAATTAAGCAATACATTAATTTTTTCGTCTATAAAGTTCATAACAGCAACTTCTGCTTTTTCAGGAAGAAAAGTCAGAGCGTTTGCAAGATAACCTCTCACCTTTTCAATAAGTGCAGGAATGTCTTCAAGCTGTACCATAAAATATTGGAAAAAGCCTTTGAATTCAGAACCAATCCAAACAAGGATAAGTCCCAAAATGGCAACAAGGAAAAAGAAACTGAAAAGAACAGAAACGGCAGAAACAAAACCGCGATTTATATGGGTTGTGCGACTTATAAAATTAACTGGCTTCTGTAACACCATTGCAACAACAGCTGCACAAATTATTGGGAAAACTGTACCCAAAGCATATTTGAAA
Organism: Candidatus Fimenecus sp.; assembly: GCA_045631075.1. GTDB lineage: Bacteria > Bacillota > Clostridia > Oscillospirales > Acutalibacteraceae > Fimenecus. The sequence goes on from JAZQUC010000229.1 coordinate 9,006, forward strand.
AACAAGTAAAACAGGGCAATGATAATTGCCGCATATATAGTGTTTATTATAAAGCTTCTTTTCTTTTCAATTCCTGTCATAATTTTTCTCCATTATAATGTTGGTATTTATATAATAAACTATTTTTCCTTAAGTATCAATTAAAAATATGATTTTTATGTAAATTTTTCTAAAAAATTGTTAAAAAATTATATAAAAATATTGTATATTACCCCTTTATTAAAATAAACTTTTGTGATAGAATATGTAAAAGTATTTTTATAATGCTTGATTATACCTTTTTTTGAGAAATGGCAGTTAGTTAGGATGTGAAAAATTCATGTATGTTGCAGTAATGGGTTACGGTACAGTCGGTTCAGGGGTAGTAGAAGTTATTACAAAAAATCACGACAGTATTGTAAAAAGAAGCACACAGAATGAAGTGGAAGTTAAATATATCCTTGACCTCAGAGATTTCCCTGGTGACCCTCATGAGGACAAAATGATAAAGGATTTTAATATAATTCTTAATGATGACGATGTTAAGGTTGTTGTTGAAACAATGGGCGGACTTCACCCAGCTTATGAGTTTGTTTCATCTTGCCTTAAAGCAGGTAAAAGCGTTGTAACATCAAACAAAGAACTTGTTGCAGCAAAAGGTTATGAGCTTTTACAATATGCATCAGAGAATAATGTGAATTTCTTGTTTGAGGCATCTGTTGGCGGTGGTATTCCGATTATCAGACCAATGGCACAGTGTCTTGCAGCAAATGAAATTGATGAAATTGCAGGTATCCTTAACGGTACAACAAACTTTATTCTTACAATGATGATTGAAAAGAATATGAGCTTTGAGGATGCATTAAAACTTGCTCAGGATAACGGTTATGCAGAAAAAGACCCAACAGCTGACGTTGAAGGTCATGATGCTTGCAGAAAAATCTGTATTCTTGCATCTCTTGGTTTTGGAAAACACGTTTACCCTGATTCAGTTTATACAGAAGGAATTACAAAAATCACTCTTGATGATGTTGCGTATATCGGTTCATATGATGGCGTGATTAAACTTCTTGGTCGTGCAAAGAAAATGGACGACGGAAAGATTTTCGCAATCGTTTCTCCTGCAATCGTTAAGAATGGCAGTCAGTTGGCATCAGTAAGTGATGTTTTCAATGCTATTCTTGTTCGTGGTAATGCAACAGGTGATGTTGTGTTCTATGGTAAGGGTGCAGGTAAGCTTCCTACTGCTTCAGCAGTTGTAGCTGACGTTATTGACTGTGCAAGAAACCTTGACAGAAAGAAGCCTTTCGGTTGGGACGATGCAGAGGATAATTATGTTGTGGACTATAAGTTGGCAGTTAATCCTCTTTATATTCGTGCTGAAGTTACTGATAAGGCAAAGGCTTTGGAAGATGTTATCGCTACAATCGGTGAGGTAGAAGTTCTTTCATTTGACGGTTGCAAAGAAAATGAACTTGCTTTTGTTACACCTTCAATGGTTGAAAGCGAACTTACAGAAAAACTTAACAATGTTTCTTCAATCAGCATAAAATCTCTTATAAGAGTAACCGATTATTAATAAACAGTATTAATTCCATTTAGGAGGACATATATGGGACTTATAGTTCAGAAGTTCGGTGGTTCAAGTGTTCGTGACGCCGAAAGAGTTATGAATGTTGCCCAGATTGTAACTGATACTTACCGTGCAGGTAATGACGTAGTAGTTGTTGTATCAGCACAGGGTGACACAACAGATGATTTAATTGAAAAGGTTTATGAAATTAACGCAAAGCCAACAAAAAGAGAAATGGATATGCTTATGGCATCAGGTGAGCAGATTTCAATCGCTTTGCTTGCTATGGCTATTGAAAAATTAGGTTGTCCAGCAGTTTCACTTCTTGGATGGCAGGCAGGTTTTAACACAAGCTCTGCTTATGGTACAGCAAGAATTAAGAATGTTAAGGCGGACAGACTCCGTTCTGAAATTGACCGTCATAACATCGTTGTTGTTGCTGGTTTCCAGGGAATTAACAAATATGATGACCTTACAACTCTCGGTCGTGGTGGTTCAGATACAAGTGCTGTTGCTATTGCTGCTGCTCTTCGTGCTGACCGTTGTCAGATTTTTACAGACGTTGAAGGTGTTTATACAGCTGACCCAAGAAAGGTTGACAATGCTAAAAAGCTTCAGGAAATCACTTATGATGAAATGCTTGAACTTGCAACTCTTGGTGCACAGGTTCTTAATAATCGTTCAGTTGAAATGGCAAAAAAATATAATGTTGAATTAGAGGTTCTTTCAAGTCTTAAGAGAGTTCCTGGTACAATCGTTAAGGAGGTTACCAAAATGGAAAAAATGCTTATCAGAGGTGTTACAAAAGATACCGACGTAGCACGTATTTCAGTTACAAAAATCCCAAACACTCCAGGTGTTGCATTTAAACTTTTTGATGTTCTTGC
>JAZQUC010000230.1:0-1666 GCA_045631075.1 Candidatus Fimenecus sp.
GATTCGTGGCGAACAAATATTGCAACATCTTCTGCTGCTACACCATCTTCAAGCTCACCTAATTTTTCACGAAAAAACGGATTTATATGCTCAACCTGAATAGAAGGAAAAGACATCTGGGACATTTCCATTGCCTGTTTATAAATGCTTTCTTCTTTAGGTTCGGGTTTCTCTGTTTCTTCAAGTGGGACAAAAGAAGGTTCCCAACGGAAGTTTTCGCTGTGCTTTTCGTGATTTGCACAGTTTTTATTTTCTGTATAGCATTCACGATGATGAGGAGTGCCACATTCAGGACAAACTACAATATCATCATCGGAATTAAATGCGTTATTACAAACAGGACATTTCTCGTTTGTAAATCTGAATTTATTGTATGCCATTTTACACGTTCCAACTGTTAATATATTTTTCCTGCTCGTCAGTTAACTTATCAATTTCTGTTCCCCAGCTGTTAAGTTTACGAAGAGCAACTTTTTTATCAATTTCTTCAGGTACATCAACAACACCTACTGGTAAGTTGCCGTTGTTTTTAACGATATATTCAGCACAAAGAGCCTGAATTGAGAAACTCATATCCATAATTTCTGCAGGATGACCATCACCTGCGGCAAGGTTTACAAGTCTGCCTTCTGCAATAATGCTGATTGTTCTGCCGTCAGGAAGCACATAACCAAGAATGTTGTTTCTCTGTGGCTTGATTTCAACAGCCATTTTTTCAAGGTCAGGAATATTGATTTCAACATTGAAATGACCTGCGTTACAACAGATTGCGCCATCTTTCATATTCTGGAAGACTTTTTCTGTAATAACATCTTTACAGCCTGTAACAGTAACAAAGAAGTCACCTTCTTTAGCAGCTTCTGTCATTTCCATTACAGAGAAGCCATCCATACGAGCTTCCATAGCCTTGATTGGGTCGATTTCTGTAACGATAACCTGTGCACCAAGGGCATTTGCACGCATAGCAACGCCTTTACCGCACCAACCATAACCTGCGACAACGACTTTTTTACCAGCAACAATTAAGTTTGTTGTACGGTTAATGCCATCCCATACAGATTGACCTGTACCGTAACGATTATCAAAAAGATACTTGCATTTTGCGTTGTTAACAGCAATCATAGGGAACTTGAGTTCACCGTCATTATGCATTGAAACAAGACGGATAATACCTGTTGTTGTTTCTTCACAACCACCCAAAACATTAGGTAAAAGCTCAGGATATTCGTTGTGAATAAGATTAACAAGGTCACCACCGTCGTCAATGATGATGTCAGGACCCGCTGAAATAACATGGCGGAGATGGTCCATATATTCTTCACCTGTAGCATTGTACCATGCAAACACATTAAGTCCGTTGTGAGCAAGTGCTGCTGCAACATCATCCTGTGTTGAAAGTGGATTTGAACCTGTAACATACATTTCAGCTCCACCTGCTGCAAGTACAGTACAAAGATATGCAGTTTATGCTTCAAGATGAATTGAAAGAGCGACTTTCTTGCCTGCAAAAGGTTTTGTTTCACTAAAATCTTTTTCGATACTACGAAGCACAGGCATATGTGCCTTTACCCAATCAATTTTTTGCTGACCTGATTCATAAAGGTCGATATTTCTTACGATACTCATTTTTAATTACTCCAATGAATTGATTATAATAAATTATAAT
>JAZQUC010000231.1:0-2517 GCA_045631075.1 Candidatus Fimenecus sp.
TAGGCGTATATCATCACACGAAGTGTGTATTCTGTCGGCTTGATGATATACAAAACTGCGTTTTGATGATATGCAATTCCTACGGAATTGATGATATACAAGGCTCCGCCTTGATTGTTGCCCTTCGGACTAACGGATTGACTTTTTTTGTTGGTCGTTATACAATGAATTTGAGGTGATTGCATGGATTTTATTATTTATTTTTGTATATGTATTTGTGCGATAATAATTTTTGCTTTGTATATCAGAAAAATTATAAAACCATATAAACAGAGTGAAAAAGGCAAATCTATTTCATCACCATTGGAGATAAAAACTGAATTTGAAACTATTCAATTTCGTGCTGAGGTAATAGACTTGTTCTGTCGCGTAGATATGATAGGAATAAAAACATCTAAAACTGTTACAGTTTATACCGTTGTATTTGAAACTGATGAAAAAGAGATAATTAAGCTTGATGTTCCACAAGAAATGTATGACGGACTTGAAATAGGGCTAAATGGTGAGGTAACCTTAGTTGAGGGCGAATTGTATAGTTTTATTGTTTGATTTAGTATAAATTATATGTTGATAAAGGAGTAATATTTTATGAGAATGGTTATTTTGAGTAGCTCATTTTTAGTTCTTGTGTCTTGCATAGTAATGGCGATAGTTCTGTTTAAAGAAAAGAAGATTAAGTCCCCGTTTATGTTGTTTATAGTTTTTACTATTTTTACTTCATTATTTATGATTCTGAAAATGTTTGGTGTTTTGTGATATTGATTTTGTATATGTTAATATGCGATTCTAAAACAAGACGTACTGCAAAAAATAAAAGCACTTCAATCGAAGTGCTTTTTGCTTTTCTAAAACTTCCTTACAAAGCTACATCTTTTGCAGAGTTCTTCACATGCATTACGATTGGAGAAGCCGTTGTAGATGTTTTGTGCTCTTTCTGAGTTTATTATTTCTTCTAAATCAGTTTCAAAGATGTTTCCAAGTTTTATTGTGCCATTGTTATCAAGGCAACAGGGGACAATGGTACCGTCGGCTAAAATGCCAATCTGGTCACGAAGACCATAGCAGAAAATCTTTTCATTGGTATCGTCACTTTCAAGTGTCGGCCAATCGAATTTATCACCGTATTGAATATAAATTTTTTCACCGATTCGTGTGCCGTTTCGTTCTTCGTACCAAGGTTTTGGGAAATGGTTTTCAAGTGTATTTAAAATTTCATCATTCAAACTGTCTTTTCCACCGTTGTTCCAAAGGCGTAGAACAACGATTTTTTTGTTTTCAGCACTTTTTGCATATTCAAAACAACTGTTCAAATATTCATCAAGTGAAATTGTATTGTCATTAGCTTCAAATGAATGGAGAGAAATAACAGTTTTATAATGTGATTTTGAATTTAACAGTATATCTTTGTTTTTGCTTAAAAGAGTACCATTTGTTATGATGATAACCATGAATTTCATTTCTTCAGCAATATTTAAAAACGCTTCAAGGTCAGGGTGACAAAGTGGTTCACCAAGAAGATGAAAAAGAATGAAGTCCGTATATGGTTTTATTTTGGTGAGTACAATTTGGAATTCCTCGATGTTCATTCTTCTGGGTTTTCTCGTTGTGCCGGGACAAAAAGAACAGTTTAAATTGCAGATATTTGAAATTTCTACATATACTTTTGAAAATTTTTTCATATCTATCACCAAAAAAATTATACCATAAAACGGACTTATAGTAAACAATTATTATTGAAAGAAATTCTTAATTGTGATAGTATTTATTCGGGTGATAATTATGAAACTTATTGTTTGTCTTGATGACAATAATGGTATGATGTTCAATAAGCGTCGTCAGAGTCGTGACAGAGTGCTTATTGAGAATATGCTTGAACTTTGTAAAGGTGAAAAACTTTACACAAATGAGTATTCAGCTAAGCTTTTTCCTGAAAATACAGTTGAAATGTTTGAAAGCATTGATAATATTGAAAGCGGATATTGCTTTGCAGAAGATTTTACCGTCAATGAAGAAAAAGTTGAAGAAATCGTTGTGTATAAATGGAACAGGGTTTATCCTGCCGATACATATTTTAACATTGACCTTAAAAATTGGACTTTAATTGAAGCATTCGATTTTGAAGGCTCATCACACGAAAAAATCACAAGAGAGATTTACAGGAGATAAAATTATGAAGAATAAAATCTTATCATTGATATGCATATTGCTTGTTTTAGTGCTTACATTTAGCGGATGCGGTGGTTCACTTTTTAACGGTGATATTTTCCCTGAGATTGATGATGTAATAACCGATTCAACAACTGATACAGTTGTGTCACTTGGTGATATTCCTGAATATTCAGGCAGTCCTTATGTGGCAATCAACGATAATCAGCCGTCATTTACAGAGGACGATTACACAACAGAAGCCTTTGAAGAGTATGCAAAGCTTGACTATCTTGGTCGTTGTGGTGTCACATATGCCTGCGTCGGTGTTGAAATTATGCCGACTGAAAAAAGAGGTGACATCGGTATGGT
>JAZQUC010000232.1:0-10245 GCA_045631075.1 Candidatus Fimenecus sp.
AACTGAAACTGAAACAGCATAGAATGTTGCACCCTTACGCTGGATAACACGTCCACCTGACTTACGAACATAATCTTCAACTTCGTCTCTGTTGAATTCTGGATATAAATGAGATTTCATAACAGCATCTCTGTAATCTTCAACAGGAACGTGTGAAATGTTAGCGATTGACCATGGCACGAATGCTGTGTCGCCGTGTTCACCTAAAATATATGCGTGAACATTCTTCTGGTTAACTGAATAATATTCAGCAATTCTTGCACGAAGACGAGATGTGTCAAGGATTGTACCTGAACCGATAACTCTCTTTTCAGGAATACCAGTTGTTTTGCAGAAAACATATGTAAGAATATCAACTGGGTTACTAACAATTACATAAGTTGCCTTTGGAGCATACTTAACAATTTCTGTTGCGATTGATTTCATAATGTTAACATTAGCCTGAGCAAGGTCAAGTCTTGTCTGACCTGGCTTTCTTGGAAGACCTGATGTAATGATAACGATGTCTGAATCAACAGCATCCTGATATGAACCAGCACGAACAGTTGCTGGATTACAGAAAGGAATACCCTGTCTGATATCCAAAGCTTCACCAAGAGCTTTTTCTTCGTTAATGTCTATCATAACGATATCTGATGCAAGACCCATAACAGTTGCAGTATATGCAATTGTTGAACCAACGCTACCTGAGCCGATAATAGTAATTTTATTCATAATTAATATCCACCTTTCAAAGACCCTTTTTTATTTTAATACGGATACGGCATCCGAAATTGTTTTTTCAAGAGCCTCTCTTCCGTATTTATCTACTTCTGATTTATTTTTCTCACCATGAGTGAGACATCCTGCACCACCGATGCAACCACCGACACAAGCCATACCTTCGATAAAGTTTGCATCCAGTACATTTTTACGTTTCTTCAACAATGCCACACGACATTCCTCAATACCATCACAAGCAACAGCTTTAAGGTCAAATTCAATGTTTTGTTCCTTAAGTCCCTGTGCAACAGCATCTGACAGACCACCGCTTCGAGCAAAAATTCTTCCGAAATAAGAAGCGTTATCCAACACATCTTCACCAAGAGTAGTAATGTCGATATCTTTGCTGTCATACAGTGCTTGAAGTTCCTCAAATGTCATAACTGCATCCACATACTTCTTGACGGTTTCAAGTTGTGCTTCAGCTTTTTTTGCTGTACATGGTCCGATGAATACCACTTTGGCATTTTCATCAGTTTCTTTTATATATTTAGCAAGAGTTGCCATAGGAGACAAATTATGCGATACATAAGGTAACAAATCAGGAAATGCTGATTTAACATATTGCACAAAAGCAGGACAACAAGAGCTTGTTAAAAATCCTTTTTCAGCAAGTTCCTTTGATTCTTCCTGAGCCACCATATCAGCACCGAGAGCTGCTTCTATAACGGTATAGAAACCAAGTTCTTTAAGACCGGTGATGACCTGACCAAGTTTAGCATATGTAAACTGACTCGAAATAGATGGAGCTACCATAGCATAAACTTTGTATTTGGTATTATTTTCACTCTTTTTAATAATGTCAACAACATCCAATATATAAGATTTATCAGTAATAGCACCAAATGGACACTGATATACACAAGCACCACAAGATGTACATTTTTCGTAATCAATCGCAGCAGCATTATTCTCATTAATAGAAATAGCCTTTATTTTACAAGCATTCTGACAAGGTCTTTTGCGATTGGCAATTGCAGAGAATGGACAAACCTTGGCACACTGACCACATTCAACACATTTTGATTTATCGATATGTGCAACGTGGTTGGCATCAAATGTAATGGCACCTTTTTTGCAGACGTCCTCGCAACGATGTGCAAGACAACCTCGGCACGACTCAGTTACGACATATCCTGCAGAAGGACATTCATCACAAGCGATATCAATAACCTCAATAACATTTGGATTGTCTTTATAACCACCCATAGCAATTTTTACGCGTTCACCTAATATTGCACGCTCTTTATATACACAACAACGCATAGTAGGTGTTTTGCCGGGTACAATCATTTTTGGAATATCCAAAAGGTTTTCAAGCAGCTTATCATTCCAAGCCTGACGCGCTACTTCGCGCAGAACCTTATATGTAAGGTATTGCACTTTCGTATCAAATTTTCTTACTCCCATATTTTTTTCTCCTTAGAAGTAACTGACTTTTATCTTCTTACCCATCTTTTTAAGACATTGGGACAACTCATCAACCAAATTCATTTTAATATGAAAGTTGATGGGCAGGTCGGGATTTTGATGAGCAGGATTAACTGCTCTGCCGACATAGAAGTTAATATCGGTTGCTTCCTCAAACAGCAATCTGCTTATTTGCGAAGCACCGTCTTTTTGTAAACTCCAATGCTCGTAATGTTTGTTTTCACCAAGATAATCCTTAGCATATTCCAACACACGATTAACAGTGATAACACCCTCTGTAACGAGGTCCACACCTTCAATTGTTGCTATAGGCGGAATATCACTTTTTGCGAAATCAAGACTTGCCTTAAGTGGTTTTCGCAAAAACTTTGCTGCAATAGAAGATGTTGTACCACCACAAATAATATGTTTACCTTCCTTTGAAAAGAAAAGTGACATCATACGGTCAGCATCATCACGATTGGATGGAGGACCAAAAAGCATATTCATCGGTTCTCTCTTTCGAATACGCACCACACAGGCGGTGGCATCATCACCAGGCTTGTATCCGTAAAGCTTATCACATTCATCCACGAGCATAGTAGAAAGCGTTTTAGCGGTATAACCACAAGGAGAAATCGACTCCATAAATGTAGCAATTTCCTCGCGTTTCCATCCAAAATTGTACGCCGTGCCAATACCAGCATGGGGACAACCATCGCTCATAGCAATGAAAATATCATTTTCTTGTAATTTAATGATGGATTTATAAATCTTTTTTCCACCAATCAGCATTTCGGTTTTGGGATAATCCCAAACAGTTTCATCGCGGATAATTATAGCATGAGGATTATCATACTGAATCAACTCAGCTGTTTGATTATTCCTGAGATGAATAATTGTAAAGGTAGAATATGCTACACCACGAACCGAACATACAGGAAGTGTTGCCGCAATCGTTTCAACGCATTCCTCTAAACTTAATCCCTCTGCCAACATGGTAGATATGATTTTTGAGGTAAGCGTAGAAAGAATACTGGCTTTAACACCACTGCCAAGTCCGTCCGAAAGCACAACTACCGTCGAATCATCACTGGGTTCCACAATATCCACGTGGTCACCGCAAAGCTGCTCGCCGTAATGATTTATACTTTTATATCCAATATCTGCACATAAATCATTCATCTTGGATAGACTCCTTTAATTTCGCGAGTGCAATTTTTGTTTCTGCCGCCGTTTCTCCAAGAAGTGATGCAATTTCCTGAACGATACGCATCTGCTTGTCCACAACTTTATCAGCAACCTCAATAGTTTGACGGCTGATGTTTTCTTTCTTTTCGCGTTCAGTTTGTTCGTCAGTAACATCACGCATAATCGTAACAATTACATGTGAGTCCTTATCATAAATAACTGTTTGTTCCACAAATCGTTTGTATTCAGCCAAATACACTCGTTCATCACACACATTTTGACCCGTTCTGAGAACATCCATAAACACCTTAGGGTCAAGAATACGCACAACCTGGTCACCAAGAACATCATTTGCAGAACGAATATTCATAATGTTACGAGCTGCTCTGTTGATTTGCTGAACTTCCAATTGCTCGTTCAAAACAATCAAACCATTAGGAGTGTTATTTACAATAATATCTGAAAAGTTCTCTGCCTTATCCTTAAGAAATGGTAAGCACATAGAGATTTCAGCCTTACCCTGAATAATAGCAATTGCTTTTTCGCGACAAGTATTATAACCGCAAGAACCGCAATTGAGCTCTTGAGATGGTTTGAATTTTCCCATCTGACGAAGGATATTCATAATTTCCATTTCAGATGGTTTTTGTAAGCGTTGTTCAATAAATTCAAAATGTTTTTTGAGTTCAATTTCGTTTGGTTGAGTAACTTCAAAATCTTTTTTTCCTGCATAGTTGGCAATAGTGATATAATCACGCACTGTTTCAGTGCGATTATACTTTTCCATAACAGGACCGCCAATGCAGCTACCTACACAAGCCGACATTTCAATAAAACATTTATGAATACTTCCATCAAGAATGTCTTTAATTGCTGCGACACAGTTATCCACACCATCCAATGCAAGATATGTATAACCTGGTATATCCTGTGCCATAGTTTTGAGCACACCACCCGTTGTTGGGAAAAAGCGTGCACGAGAACATTCTTCGTTTTCTAATCCAACTTCCAACTCGATATTTTCTGAATCTAACCACTTGGTTAATTCTTCAAAAGTCAATACAGCATCTACAATACCTTCATAATGGCTTGCTTCATCCTTTTTTGCAACGCAAGGACCAATAAATACCGTTTTAGCGTTAGGGTATCGACTTTTTATATCTTTACAATGAGCCTGCATAGGTGATATAACATCAGCCAAAAATTCAAGTGCAGCAGGATAATACTTTTGAATCAACAAATTGATAGAATGACAACAAGATGAAATAATAACATCGCGTTCTTCTTCGCGAAGCATTCTTTCATATTCATTCTTCACAATAGTAGCACCAATAGCAGTTTCTTCAACATCGTAAAAACCTATTTGTTTTAATGCTTTACGCATAGTATTGATACCAACACCATTATAATTAGCAACAAAGGAAGGAGCTAAACTGACAATGACAGGGTCGCCACTTTGTAACAGTACCTTTACTTTTTCAGTTTCGTCAACAATTTCCTTAGCACCCTGTGGGCAAACAACAAAACATTGACCACATAAAATACATTCATTTCCAATAATATGTGCTTGATTTCCTGAAAAACGAATAGCTTTAACGGGACAGTGGCGTATGCATTTATAACAGTTTTTACAGTTAGATTTTTTCAGAGTCAAACAATCTGGCATATCCCGTTACTCCTTTCCGAGTTTATCTAATACATTTTCCTTAAAAAATTCTTTAAAGTTTTCTTTTGTTACACCAACATGAATGTCATCATCAACCTGAACCGTTACACCAACGCGGTTACATTTACCTATACAAAAGCTACCTGCGAGAGTTACTTCATCAGTCAAGCGATGTTCCTCAACCGCTTTTTGTAAGAGTTCTACAATCTCAGGAGAACCCTTTAAATGACAAGAACTGCCCACACAAATTTGTATAATCATATCACTTACACCTTTGCTTTAATTGTATTTTCAAAAAATTCCTCTACCGTATCCGGTCTTACAGAATAGAACTCCTCATCAACGCTAACGCAAACACCCTGTTGACATTTACCCATACAAAATGTTCCGCTAAGCTTCACCTTGTCCTCAAGTCCGTTTTCACTGATACTGTTCTGTAAGTATTCTACAACCTGACGTGATCCTTTAATGTGGCAAGAACTGCCGATGCAAACGGTGACTTTCATTTCTGTTTCCTCCATTATTTTGTGATATTTATATTTGGTTTAACTATGAGACAAACGATTTCGCAAGTGTGCCAATGACAATGCCAGATTTTCATTTTGAAGCATAATTTCATCCGGCACCTGCAACTTACATGGAGCAAAATTCCATATAGCCTTTATGCCGCTTGCAATCATTTGGTTGCACACTTCCTGGGCTGAACCCTCACCCACAGTGATAATGCCGAGTTCAACATTATGTTCTTTGCAAAAAGCGGAAAATTGATTCATGGGCAAGATTTCTGTTTTTGAATCCAAACCAAGTACACAATCGTTGGAATCAAACGCTGCTGCGATTTTTACACCATAGCGTCGAAAGCCATCATACTGTAAGAGTGCTCTTCCTAATCTTCCGGCACCAACCAACACCGCCATGGTTAGTTGGTTATACCCAAGATAATCTTCCAATTGACCAATTAGTGTTTCTGTTTCGTAACCGATTCTTGGCCTGCCGGCACCACTCACCATTGAAAGGTCTTTTCGTACCTGAACCTCACCAAGATTTAATTCTTTCGCAATCGTTGTTGCTGATATGTATGGAACTTCATCCAATGATAAGAGTTTAAGATAATTCAGATATCTCGGAATTCTACCCAAAGTAGCTTTTGATATAGAATTTTTTTCCATTTGCGTGTGCAACTCCCATACTTTAATTAAGCAATTAAAATGCAATTAAAGAATAAATATCGATATTATCGATATAATGTGTATCGATTAATTTTCTTTGTAAAAAGCCATAATACTCATACTAAGGTATTCTAACATAATTCGACTATAAAATCAATAGTTTTTTCATTATTTCAAAATCATAAAAATGATTTTAAAACTACAGATTTTACATAACTATTGAAACAACCTGGCAAACCACTTATTCAAAGCATAAATCCATATAAAAGACATATGCGTTGCATTCGGGAATTTCCCTCCCCTTTTGCTACGCATTTTCTGTTTCCTATTTAATGGGTTTTCTAATGCACATCATTTTATAAACAGTAGAAAAATTTTTATAAAAAATCGTGACATACTTTTTATTGTGTGGTAGTATTAAATAAAAATTATAAGTAAGGGTGTTGTTTATGGGAATCATAAATAGAATTAAAGTGTTTGTCAGCATTATCATGTGCATTGTCACGGGTGGTAATTTTTTTGGTGGAACACTCAATTACATAAGGGCAGGTAATATTAATATGATTAAAAACGACCATACTAAAGCTTTTGCAACTGAATATACTGAACTTGTATCTTACCCGCGTGAACATGAAGATACAATAAGTTGGTTTGATGGCATGGTCAGCGGTAACGGTGAAAATGGCGTTGTTGTTGCGGGCTCACCTTATACTGATAGTCTTATTTACAACAACATTAATTTCCTTATGCCTTCGAATGACCCTCGTTATACTCCTGATGAAGTAACAGGTGAGCTTCACGATGCAAGACAATCTGTTATCAATGGTGACGACAGTTGGGATGTTAACGGAAGGCAGTCAACATATTTTTATGCATATCATCCTGCTCATGTTTTGAGAATGACAATGAATAAACACCTTTATAGTGACTATATCCGTTGGACAGATTATGAAACTGCTGAAGTTGGCGTTAAATATACCGATATTCGTGGTACTTGGGAAAGAGTAACATTCTCATCAAGAGAAGATAATGTTACAATCACTAAAATCACAAAATCAAATATTGGCTCAAAAATCAATATGACACTTTCTATTGAGGACTGTTGGTCACTTCGTGGTTTTGGTAATGGTGGCGAAAAAGATATGCACTATAAAAAGCTCGTTGATGACGATGCAACATATATTGCACAGATTGCCCATTATCCTGCTTATGAAAACAGTGAATTAAAAGACGGTGGTTACTGTGGTTTTACAAAAGTAATCGTTGTTGGTGGCACAAAAGAGCGTGTAGTACTTGATAGCACAAACGACAGTGAGAATGTTGCTACTGAACAAAATCCTGCAATCAAGATTAAAGGTGCTTCTGAGGTTTATCTTATTACAAAATCAGACCGTACATATGATATGGGCAAATTTGAAGACTTTAAAGATGCAGACGATTATGAGCTTTTGAATGAACTTAATGCTTACACAACATCTGTTGCAGAAAAATATACAGTTGACGGCAAATTCAGTTATGACGATGCTCTTGCACCACACGCTGAACAGCAATCTGCACTTTTTAATGCAGTTGAGTTTGATTTAGGTGATGAAGGCAAAGAAAAAGTGGCTAATGAATACTTAATTCAGCTTCAACAAAAGAGTGACACCCTTCTTCCATCAATGGTTGAAAGAGCATACAATCAAGGTCGATATGCACAGATTTGTTGTTCAGGAACATCATTCCCTCGTCTTTGTGGCATGTGGACTGGTGAATGGAACTCAGGTTGGAGAGGCATTTATACAATGGATGCCAATGTAAATCTTCAATCATCAGGTATGAACACCGGTAATATGTACGACGCAGGTGAAAGTTATATTAAATTTGTGCTTAAACAAATTCCTGACTGGGAAGAAAATGCAGCAAAGACTTATGGTATGACAAATGCAATTCAGGTTCCTGTAAATACTGATGGTGACAGAGCTATGATGGTTGAATACAGCCGTTGGTATCCGTTCCAATACTGGAATGCAGGTGCATCGTGGATGCTTCTTCCTATATATGAATTCTGGCAGTGCTATGGTAACAGAACTATTGAATATAACGGTGAACAACTTGACCTTGAAAAAGATATTCTTCTTCCATTACTTACAATGCAGTCAAATTTCTGGGAACAGCTTTGTACACCTGAATATTTCACAGATACTGACGGAAATGCAAGATATGAAGAAGGTAAAACAGAGCTTCTTCCTGGCGAAAGATATCTTATTATTCCATCATATTCACCTGAAAATTATCCATTAGGAGATTACACATCAACAATCACAGCAAACTCTACAATGGATATTTCTGCTGCCAAAGATGGTCTTAGAATGACTATTGAAATGGAAAAGGTTGTTAAGGCTGATGGCTATGAAGAAAGAATTGCTAAATGGGAAAATCTTATTAGCCTTCTTCCCGAATATGAGTATGACGAAACAGGTGCTCTTTGTGAATGGGCTATGAAAGAGTATGAAGAAAACAATAAACACCGTCACATCAGTCACCTCTACCCTGCTTGGCCTGCTTTTGAAACACAAGGAAATCAAGAACTTATTGATGCTTGTAATCAGGCTATTGAAAACAGAAACAGAGAAAATCAGGGTGAAGACGATACTGCATCTCACGGTTGGGTGCATAAGGCACTTGTTGGTGCAAGACTTAAGAATGCAGATTCTTGTTACAATTCACTTATGGCTTTAATGGCTGATAATATTTACTACACTTCATTGATGGCTGACCATTATACTCACGGTGGTTGGGGTGTATTCTGTACTGATACAACAATTGGTACAATCGGTATTATTGACGAAATGTTACTTTATTCAAATACAGGAGTTATCGAAGCGTTACCTGCACTTCCCGACGAATGGAATGAAGGTAGTATCAAGGGACTTCGTGCAAGAACAAATGCAGAAGTTGATATTGAATGGAATAACAATTCTGTTAGAATAACTGTTACAAGTGATAAAATACAAACTATCGAAATAAGTGTTTACGGTGGAGAAAAACAAAGCGTTACATTTAACGCTGGTGAAACAAAAACCATCGAATTAATGCGATAAATAAACAGCAAAATAGTCGTATAAAAGATTTAAGCGTTGCATTTGGATAACTCCTTATGCAACGCTTTTATTATCATTTATAATTTGGATATGTTACTGTTCTGCCTGTAAAGAATTCTACGGCTGATTGATAGATTTTAGTAAATATTTTTTGTGTTCTTCCCTTAACTGCCAATTCGTAAGAGATTTTCTTTGAATACTTATCTCCACTTTCCTTTTGTACCTTTGCATAGTCGTGGTCAAACACATCATAAAGTCGCTCAACTCTTGTTGAATAAGTTGAAGTATCGTTTTCGTCAATTTCTACCACACGATAACCATACTGTGTCGTATAAGCCAAGCTTTTATATCGTGTCATTGGTGAAGTGTAAATATCAATATTACGATTTCTTACACCGAATGCATTTGTATGGTCGTGACCTGTAAACATTGCAAGTACATCACCTGTTTTAACCAAAGCATCAAACTGACCGTCGTTGTAATATCCTGGGCAAGGATATTCGTTGAGTGTACCATAGTTTGTCTGCTCAGGGTCGAACATATAATATTCGTTTTCATTATAAAGATGTTTTTCTGAAAAGAACTTTTTAGAATCAACTTTTTTAAGAACATCATAAATTTCAGGAACAATAATATGCTGGAAAACAACTGAGTTAACGGTTTCGCAACCATTTTCTTCTTTAAGCTTTGCAGAAGTTTCTTTATACCACTCAATTTGTTCAGTTCTTACTCTATCGTAGTGTCTTGGCTCATCTTCATCATAATCGCCTGAGTCAAATACCCAAAGATTAAATTTTACCTTTTCACTGTCAGAAGCCAAAATAGGAATATTGAATGTTGCGCAGTTTTTGAATGTTTCTTCATCGCCGGCAGATATTACACAAGAGAATGTCTTGTAATATTCCATAATATCTTTTCTTGACATTGGTCCATCTTCTGAATCGTGATTACCAAAAGTTACAGC
>JAZQUC010000233.1:0-7200 GCA_045631075.1 Candidatus Fimenecus sp.
AGACCCAACTCCTTGGCTCACAGAACGACATGGCTACGATCCGACTTGGTATGACACTCTGCGGTGTACTCCTTGACGAGGTTGCCCTTATGCCTCGTTCCTTTGTTGAACAGGCACTCGCACGATGCTCAGTCAACGGCTCAAAATTCTGGTTTAACTGTAACCCTGAAAATCCACGACATTGGTTCTATGCGGAATGGATTAAGAAATCAAAGGAGAAAAATTGCCTTTATCTTCATTTCCTTATGAAGGATAACCCATCACTTTCCGAAAGCATTATAAAACGATACGAGGCTCTTTATTCAGGTGCCTTTTATGAACGCTTTATCCTTGGAAAATGGGTGGCGGTTGACGGTCTTGTTTATCCCTTCTTCAACGAAAGGGAGCATATTGCAGCTACTGTTCCCGAGAGCTGCAGTCAGTATTACATCTCCTGTGACTACGGAACAGTAAACCCTGCATCCTTCGGATTATGGGGACTTCATAATGACGTCTGGTACAGATTAAGGGAATTTTATCACGATTCCAAGGCAAAAGGCTTTCAGATGACAGACAAGGAATATTATGAAGAATTGGTCAGACTTGCAGACAACCGACACATTGATGCCGTAATCGTTGACCCGTCAGCAGCGTCATTTATTGAATGCATCCGACGAGAAGGCAGATTTCGTGTTATTCCTGCAAAAAACAATGTATCCGACGGAATAAGGCAGGTTTCAGAAAAGCTTAAAGCCAAAAAAATTATGATTGGTAGCTCCTGTGAAGACTCAATACGAGAGTTTTCAATGTACCGCTGGGACTCCAACAGTGTCAAGGACACACCAAGAAAGGAGTATGACCACGCAATGGACGATATACGCTATTTTGTGGCAACTGCTCTTGAACACACGGACAGTTCATTCTTTGCATTGTCCGTAGAACGAAACTGAAAGGAGGTAATTGCTTGTCAATTTTTGACAAATTAGGCAAGAAAAAGGTCTGTGTCACAGCACCACAAACAACAGTTTCAAATCCCTTTGACACCGTTTGTAATCATTATCCGTCAATGATAAATCAGCCTGAGCTTTATAGTCATCTTCGTGAAGCAGTACCAATTATTGATACTGCAATTTATAAGCTGGTACGACTTACAGGCGGTTTTACCGTCAAATCGAAAAACGGAAGCAATCAAAAAGACCTTGAGAATTTTGTAAACACAATCAATGTAAACGGTACAGGAACAGGACTTCAGCATTTTATTGACATCTATTTTGAACAATTGCTCACCTATGGTACATCACTTGGTGAAATCGTCACTGACGGAAATGATATTCATTCTCTTTACAATGTGCCAATCCGTAATATCTGTCTTAAACGCAATCCCAAGGTATTCAATGAAATTCTTGTCTGTAATCCCGACAGCACAAACACAACGCCTATTAAATTTCAGGAGCTTGCAGTTTTTTCAACGCTTAACCCTGATGCAGGTAGCATTATGGGCAACTCTGTTTTAAAGGGTCTGCCTTTTGTATCTTCTATTCTTCTGAAAATTTACAATTCCATCGGACAGAATTGGGAACGAGCAGGAAACATCCGTTATGCTGTCACATATAATCCTGGCTCAGATATGCTTGACCGTGCTTATGCAAAAGAACGAGCAACACAGATTGCAACGGAATGGTCAAATGCTATGAACGGTAGTTCCGTCAAGGATTTTGTAGCCGTTGGTGATGTACAGATTAAGGTAATCGGTGCTGATAATCAGATTCTTGACAGCGAAATCCCTGTTAAGCAACTGCTTGAACAAATTGTTGCAAAGCTTTCAATTCCACCGTTTATGCTTGGACTTTCGTGGAGTACAACTGAACGAATGTCATCACAACAGGCAGATGCTCTTACAACGGAGCTTTGTGCTTACAGACGAATTCTTACACCTGTTATTGAAAAAATCTGCAATATGTATCTTCGTTTTTGTGGCAACAGTTCAGGTGTTGAGGTTATATGGGATGACATTACACTTCAGGACTCTGTTGAACAGGCAAAAGCAGAGCTTTATAAAGCTCAGGCTCACTCACTTTTAGGAGGTGAAAAGAATGATTAAAAGTTATGTTGCAAATCACAAGGCGGGTAATCCGACTGACGACGATATGACTCTTATCAACAAATATTCCTTACGGGAATTAGGTAAAGACGAGGTTTTCTGCTTCAGCGTTATTCTTTGTGACAACGACATTGACCGTGATTTTGAATGCTTTGATGAAGATGCATTAAAAACACTCGAAAAGCTTTTTGTGGGCAAAACAGGTATTCTCAACCACAGTATGAAAAGTGAGGACCAGTCCTGCCGTACATACAAAACACAGCTTATTCGTGACACCACACGAAAAACGCTTATCGGCAAGCCGTATATGTATCTTAAAGCGTGGTGCTACACCGTAAAAAGTGAGAAAAACCAATCACTTATTCAGGATATTGAAAGTGGTATCAAAAAAGAAGTCAGCATAAGCTGTGCATCACAACGAAAAATCTGTTCAATCTGTGGCGGTGAAAAATGCAATCACATTTCAGGCAAAATTTACGGTGGTGAATATTGTCACAAGACAATAACTGATATTACCGACGCTTATGAATGGTCATTTGTGGCTGTGCCTGCACAAAGAAATGCCGGTGTTACAAAATCTTTTAAAAAGGAGAAAACAATGGAAAACATTTTAAAGTCCATTAAAGAAGAAAAGAGTCTTACTCTTAATGAAAACGAACTCAAAAAACTTTCTGATTATATGGATACACTCAAAGCACAGAGTGTTGACGGTGAAAAATACCGTACATCACTTATCACCAGTGCAAGGAAAAGCTTTGCACTCACCTTACCTGCTCTTGGGAACGAGTTTGTCAATGATATTTTAAAGAACATTTCAACTGACACACTTGAAAATCTTTGTTATTCACTTGAAAAACAGGTAAGAGAAAAACTTCCGCCTGTAAGTCAGCTTTACACGGAAGAAAAGAAAAACAACAACTCAAATAATGAATTTAAATTTTAAGGAGGATTTTTATAATGGCTAATTTTGAAACAATCAGACTCGACAAAGGACTTTACGGCACAAGAAAGGGATTTCTTGCAGAGCTTGAAAGCATTGACCCAAGCGAAAATTACAAGGGCACATCACTTGAAGGACTTGACGCATTTGAAAGACAGTTAAAGCGTTTTGACATTAAGCTTAAGGGTGCAGGCAGTTCAACTGTTGACAAATTCTTCGCAACAACTGACTCTGCTGTGCTTTTCCCTGAATATGTTTCCCGTGCAGTCCGTCAGGGTATTGAAGAAGGTAAGCACCTTGATTCAATTATTGCAACAAAAACAAATATTGAAGGACTTGATTACCGTACAATCACATCAATTCCTACTGCTGACGAAAAAGAACTTAAAGAAGTGGCAGAAGGTGCACAGATTCCTGAAACAGTAATTCATACACAGGAAAATCTTGTATCACTTAAAAAGCGTGGCAGAATGCTTGTTGCATCTTATGAAGCAATCCGTTTTCAGCGTCTTGACCTTTTCACAGTAACACTTCGTCAGATTGGTGCATATATTGCCCGTTCACAGTTCAAGGATGCTGTCAATGTGCTTATTAACGGTGACGGTAACAACAATCCTGCAACTGAAATCGCACCTGCAACAGCTGGCTCAATCTCTTATGAAGATTTGATTACACTTTGGAACAGCTTCTCACCATATGAAATGAACACACTTATTGCATCCCCTGATGTTACTGCAAAACTTCTTACTATGCCTGAATTCCGTGATACTCCTGCAGGGCTTAATTTCCACGGCAAGGGTACAATGATTACACCACTTGGTGCAAATCTTATCAAGTCAACTGATATCGACTCTACTCTTATTGCTCTTGATAAAAATTATGCACTTGAAATGGTTACTGCAGGTGGCGTTATGACAGACTTTGACCGTCTTATTGACCGTCAGCTTGAACGCGCAACTATCAGTCAGATTTCAGGCTTTGCAAAAATCTTTGCTGATTCTGCAAAGGTGATGAATGTTTAATGAGTATGATTAATGTGTGGTCAGTTGCCAAGCTTCTTGAAGATACAGGCGTATTGACAGAAGATGAAGTAAAAAGAGTAATGCCCTTCTGTCTTTCAGCTTGTGCAAGGCTTTCAAAAAGACTGCGTGACGAAAAATTCTGTGATGAACCTGCTGTAATCAATGCCTGTGCAGGAATTGCACTTTACGATTACACACTATTGAAAAGCAGTTCATCGGAAGATTTCTCATCGTTCAAAGCGGGTGATGTTACAATCAGCAGAAGTGCATCTTCATCCTTTGAGAATGCAGTAAAATTCAGGGACGAAGCAATGCTTAACGCGACCGACTATCTTACTGATGTGGATTTTGTATTCAGGACGGTGGATATATGAATGTTTCAAGACTTATAAACCGATACGGAAATACCGTTCATATAACTGGTGGTGACGGTTGGAAAAGTTCTTCCTTCAAGGCATTTATTCAGCCATTACGATACAAAACAAAGCTTTATATGGAAGGCGAACATACACCAATCGGCATTAATCGTAATGATGTTTATCTTTATATCGGTCCCTGTGAACACCGTCTTGATAAGCTTGACAGAACATACAGAATTCACGACAAAGAAAACAATCAATATATGATTGACCGTGCAGAAAAAATTGTTGTCAATGACACAATTGTTTATATCTGGGCGGTTATAAGAAAAACAACGGAGGGTGATTTATGAATCAGAACGGTACAATGATGGAGTCAGTTTTACTCCAGATTTCGGGCGAATCACAATTTTCTGACCTGAATTTTGTGGTTGCCTATGAAAACGATATTAAGCCCGTGCCACTTGACGAGCCCATTGTTGCATTCTCAACAAAAGGGTGTCAGATTGGTCCACAGCTTACAACAACACTTGAAAACGGTAAAATTGAAATTACGAATGAGCGTGAGCTTGAAACAACTATCAGTATGGATATTTATATGCCGTATTCAATGGGTGGCAACGAGGCACATAAAATCTTTGACCGACTTGCAACATATTTTCTTTTCAAAAAAAATTACAATATAACAAAGTCGGTTTGTAACGAAACGGAATACGACAAATCCTGTCAGGCAATAGTCCTGAAATCTTATTTCGTGTTCTATAACAAAGTTTCGTCATAAAATACAAATTGGAAGTTTGTCGATGACATTGATTTGGTGATGTACTCTTGTAGGGGACGATGCCTTCATCGTCCCGTTCCAAAGCGTACCATTTATTTATTGCGGGCGGATGAGGGGTGCGGGTGTCCGGTGGACACCTCTGCGAAGCAGAAGCACCGACCGAACCGGCAGGTGAGACTCATCCGCCCCTACATTTATGGTCAATATTAATAATCAATTACCCCGATAAATTATAATTTGTAAAACACATAATATACCAATCAAAAAACCCACCGAGGGAATACCTTCGGTGGGGAAAATTTTTGTTTTAATTTAATTAGTCAGCATTTTCTTCTTCGATTTTATCAACAATTTCCTGTGGAACAGCTTCACCGTGTTTAACGAAGAGGATGCAAAGGATACTGAGGATAAACATAATTGGGCTATATACGAAGAGTGAAAGGTATGAACCTGTAAGCATTCTAACAACACCGTAGATGATTGGAGATGCAATCTGTGCTGAGAATGTTGCTGTGTAGTAGTAACCTGTGAATGTACCAACCTTATCAATACCACCAATATCAAGAACAAGTGGTAATGTGTTAACTGTGATGAACATATTTGCAGCACCACCAAGGATAAGTGCAAGCCAGATAACAGCCATACTACGTGTAAATACATAGAGAAGGAACACAGCCATAAATACTACAAGACCGATAAGAATTGTCTTTTTACGACCAAGCTTTTTGCCCATTTTACCTGCAGGAATTGCAGCAGCTGCTGAACAAACAGCAAAAATTGTTGTCATAATTGTTGCTTCACCAGTTGATTTACCGAGAACTTCTTCAGCAAAAAGAGCAAAGAATGTTGTAATCGCATTTGTACCGCAGAAAAGGAAGAAAAGACCGCCAAGCATAAAGATAAGACTCTTTCTTTCGCCCTTTGAAAGCTTTTCAGCTTTTCTTGCTTCTTTTTCAGCTTTCTTTGCTGCTTTTTCATCTGCGTACTGATTATTTGCAGCAATTTCCTCAAGGCTTGAAGGCTCTTTAACAAAGATACGAACAACAATCATACCGATAACCATAACGATAGCGCCAAGCAAGAATACATAAGGGAAGCTTGTCTGCTGTTCATTTTCAGCAGTAACCTTAACACCTGTTACAGCAAGATAAATAGCACTTACAAGAGCACCAGCCACCATACCTACTACTGAACCAACACCACCCATAAGGTTGATGATTGCGTTACCTTCTGAACGAAGAGCTGGTGGTGTAAGTGCAGGCATCAATGCAACAGCAGGAGCACGCCAAAGTGACATAGAGAATACGAAAAGGATAATGAAGAACATTGTTACAGGAAGAGTTGACTTCAATGCAACCCAAGGAATAATAGCGAAAAGCAACGCTGAAACAGGAGCACCGTAAACAATGAAAGGACGACGCTTACCGAGCTTTGAACGGCAACGGTCTGAAAGCTTACCGAATGTTGGCTGGAAAATAACACCAAAGATGTTATCGAAAGTCATAATAACACCGATAAACAATGGAACAAGTGTGATTCCGCCACCTGCTGAGTTAACATCCTGACCCTGTGTTTTTGCAAATTCAGCAAGAACAGGGAATGCTTCGTTAAGCTTTGCACTTAAATTTGTGATGAAAATTGATTCTGTAAGCAATCTGTTAAGAATCTTTGTGATATATGGGTCATAAATTGCCCATGCGATTGATGTTGTGAGAAAAGCGAAACCTGTAAGTATAGTGTGACCTACATGGAGCTTACCATTTTTCTCACAAAAAAGTTCTGTTTTACTCATAATGTACCTCCGCTATAATTTTTACAAAATTATACAAATGTATTATACAGTAAATTTCTCAAAATTTAAAGATAAAAATGTAC
This sequence comes from Candidatus Fimenecus sp., assembly GCA_045631075.1. Lineage (GTDB taxonomy): Bacteria > Bacillota > Clostridia > Oscillospirales > Acutalibacteraceae > Fimenecus. Next base: position 7,058 of record JAZQUC010000233.1, read on the forward strand.
TAAAAAGAAAAATATTTTTTGTACAGAGTGTTCAACGCACAATAAACCTATGGTTGATAAATTGGGAGTTTAGCGATGACATTGATTTGGTGATGTACTCTTGTAGGGGACGATGAGTCTCGTGTGCCGGTTCGGTCGGTGCT
>JAZQUC010000234.1:0-16137 GCA_045631075.1 Candidatus Fimenecus sp.
TGATATCGTCGCCACGCTTTTTAACTGCGATATTATAGTTTTTAACACCACTTACAGTGCCTTCAAGTTCGGACAATTCGTGATAATGAGTTGCGAAAAGTGTTTTTGCACCGATACGCTTTTTATCAGCAATATGCTCAACAACTGAACGAGCAATACTCATACCATCAAAGGTTGATGTACCACGACCGATTTCATCAAGAATGATAAGACTGTTTTTTGTGGCATATTTAAGAATTTCGGAAACCTCGTTCATTTCAACCATAAATGTTGACTGACCTGATGCCAAGTCATCAGATGCACCAACACGAGTGAAAATACTGTCAACAATGCCGATATCTGCTGATTTTGCAGGAACAAAGCATCCCATCTGTGCCATAAGAACAATGATTGCAATCTGTCGCATATATGTTGACTTACCTGCCATATTAGGACCTGTGATTACTGCCATTCGGTTATCTTCACAGTCAAGCAACGTGTCATTCGGCACGAACATTGTCTTTTTCTGTAAAGCTTCAACAACAGGATGTCTGCCTTCATTGATTCTTACGATACCCTTATCGTTGATGTCAGGTCGTGTATAGTTATTTTTAAGTGAAACTGTTGCAAATGAGCAAAGCACATCAAGAAGCGCAACTGCATGAGCAGTTTTTTGTGTACGAAGATACTCACCTGCTATTTTCTTACGAATTGAATTGAAAATTTCGTATTCAAGACCGACAATTCTTTCCTGTGCACCAAGGACTTTTGTTTCAAGAGTTTTAAGCTCTTCTGTAATATATCTTTCACAGTTTGAAAGTGTTTGCTTTCGGATATATGTATCAGGCACTAATTCCTTATATGAATTAAGGACTTCAAAGTAATAACCGAAAACCTTGTTATAACCGATTTTAAGCTTTTTGATGCCTGTTTTTTCCTGTTCATCTGCTTCAAGCTTTGCAAGGACAGATTTACCACCGTTCACAATGTCACGGAGTTCATCAAGTTCCTTATTAAAACCGTCTTTAATCATTCCACCCTCACGAACTGAGAATGGTGCATCTTCCTTGATTGCAACTTCGATAAGTGAGCAAACATCGCTGAGCACATCAATTTCTTCATAAATTGATTTAAGAAGATTACAGTTTGCATTTTTAAGGTTTTCTTTTAATTCGGGCAACTTTTCGAGAGTTGTTTTAAGGGACAAAAGTTCCTTTGCATTGGCTGTGTTATACACAACTCTTGTCATAAGGCGTTCCATATCGTAAACGCCAACTAGAAGTTCCATTTCGCTATCAAGAAGTTCTGTGTTTTTATAAAGTTCATCAACTGCATTAAGGCGTTTTGAAATTTCCGCACAATCATAAAGTGGTCTTTCAATAAATGAACGAAGCATTCGCTTACCCATTGCAGTTTTAGTTTTATCAAGCACCCAGAGAAGTGAGCCCTTTTTATCCCTGTCACGCATTGTTTCAAGAAGTTCAAGGTTACGGATTGCTGAAATACCAAGGCTCATAAGCTTTGCATCCGTATAGAAATTTACATTTTTAATATTCTCAAGGTCACGCTTCTGAGTTGAGCGAAGATATGAAAGCGCTGCACCCAATGCACAGACTGCAGTTTCCCTTTGATTAAGTGAAATTGTGCCTAAATCGTTAGTACAAAAATGCTCTTTACAAAGATTTTCGGCATTAGAGAAATCGAACTCCTCAATCAATAGCTCAACAGACGCTTCAAGTTTTTTGGATATGAAATCAGAAAGAGAATTAAAGACCACAACCTCTTTGTTAAGGATAATTTCAGTAGGAAGATATCTTCCCATTTCATTAATAACTCTTTGTTCAACATTTTCTGAAAATTCTGTTAAATTGACTTCGCCTGTTGAAATATCGATAAAACACATACCAACACTACCATTTGATGCACAAACAGAAGCAAGATAATTGTTCTTTGATTCATCAAGCATTGAGCTTTCAATTACTGTACCGGGTGTTATAACACGGATAACATCACGCTTAACAATACCTTTTGCAGCTGCGGGGTCTTCCATCTGCTCACAGATTGCTACTTTGTATCCTTTTGACACAAGTCTTGCAATATATCCGTCAGCACTGTGGAATGGAACACCACACATAGGTGCTCTTTCAGCCTCACCACAATCACGACCTGTGAGTACAAGTTCAAGCTCTTTTGATGCTGTTTTTGCATCATCAAAGAACATTTCGTAAAAGTCACCAAGACGGAACATCAATATGGTGTCTTCGTAATTCTGTTTTATTTGAAAATATTGTTGCATCATTGGTGAAAGTGCCATATTTTTGCTTCCTTCTTGATAAAATAGATTTAATGATTAATTGCAGGCGTGGAAGCCTGCCACTACGCGTAATTTGCGTACTATTGAAAACCCCTCAGTCACCTTACGGTGACAGCTCCCCTTTCAGGGGAGCCAAGTCTCCGAGTTGTTTTTAGATTAGTGGTTGCAGCCTTCGTCGCCACAGTCACAATGACAACCTGAACAGTCGCCACCACATGAGTGTGCTGTAGGGTCGCATGTGTCAGGGTCTTCACCGTTAACACACATTGCAAGGATGCCTGTAACATAGTTCATAAGGTCATCAATTTCGTGTCTTGCTTTTTCATAAGCCTGCATATTTGGGTTCATCATAATCTGTGTGTACACACCCTGGAACTCTTCGTTATATGCCTGCATTTTTCCTTCGTCAGGTGTTTCCTTTGATGCTTCGTGCTGTGCAGAAACCTGAATAAGCTGGATTTTGCCCATAAGCTCGTTGAGAGCTGTATCCTTTTCGTTAGCTTCGATAGCCTTCTGCATTGCAAGATATCTTTCATCCTGCTGAATTGCTTTACCAAGTTCTCTTGTAAGTTTTTCGATTGCCATTTTGTTTTGCTCCTTTATTTTTACTTTATTTTTATTTAATGAGTTCACCTCTGACAAGCCAGTTAAGTGGCTCTGTCACTTTTACGTGACAGAATTTACCAACTAAACTTTTATCGTCAGATGGAAATTCAATAATAACATTACCATCGGTTCTACCTGCCAAGTATCCGTCGAGAGTTTTGCTGTCTCCCTCACAGAGTACACGGTAGGTTTTACCTTTCATATCTGCACTGTGATTTGCTGCGATACTTTCCTGTAAATCACAGAGTTCTTTAAACCATTTATTTTTTGTCTCATAAGGTACAGGGTCGTCCATTAAAGAAGCCTTTGTACCCTTTCTGCTTGAGAAAATGAATGTGAAAAGTGAAGTGTATCCAACTTCTTTTACAAGTGACAATGTATCACAGAATTCTTCGTAAGTTTCACCCGGGAAACCAACGATAATATCACTTGTAAGAGAAAGTCCTTCGATTTTTTCCTTTGCATAATTTATAAGCTCAAGGTACTTTTCACGGGTATATCGACGATTCATTTCCTTTAAAATTCTGTTGTTACCTGACTGTACTGGAAGATGAATATGCTTTGATGCTTTTTCACATTCAGCGATAGTGTCGATAAGCTCTTTTGTACAATCTTTTGGATGTGATGTCATAAAACGGATTGTGAATTCACCAGGAATATCATTCAATTGACGGATAAGCTGTGAAAAATTGATTTCTTCATCGAGACCTTTTCCGTATGAATTAACATTTTGTCCAAGCAAGGTTATATCTTTATAGCCTTCTGCCACTATCTGTTTAAATTCCTTGATAATGTCTTCAGGCTTACGGCTTCTCTCCCTGCCACGAACATAAGGTACAACACAGTAAGTACAGAAATTATCACAACCGTACATTATCGGTAACCATGCTTTTGCAGAGTTATCACGGATTGCAGGGATACCCTCGGCAACGGGATTAGTTTCTGTCATATCTGAAAAAACTCGTTTACCACGTGTAAGATATTTTTTGAAGATTTCAGGTATCAGATACTGGTTATGAGTACCGAAAACAATATCAACATAAGGGTAACTTTTATAAAGTTTTTCACGGATATGCTCCTGTTGCATCATACAACCACAAAGAGCGATAATAAGATTAGGATTTGACTGTTTAAGTTTTTTAATCGCACCTACATTACCAAAAACTCTGTCTTCTGCGTGTTCACGGATTGCACAGGTGTTATAGAGAATTAAATCGGCTTCTTCTTTTTCTTCTGTCATAACATAACCCATTAAGGTAAGAAGTCCTTTGATTCTTTCGCTGTCAGCAACATTACCCTGACAACCGTATGTATGAACAAACGCCTTTGGTTTTTCACCATGACGGTGAAGAAGCAACTCACATACTTCACCTGCTATATTCTTTTGTAATTCAATTTGTTCGTTTGATATAAAGTTTGTCAAAATTATACTTCCTTAGTGTAAATTGAGAGAAGGAATGAAAGGACATCCTTATAAACTACATCTCTGTCAGTTTCGTTAAGAATTTCGTGTCTCATTCCAGGATAGAGAATTGTTGTTGGCTCAATTCCTGCAGAAACAAGACTGTCAGCAACTGCTAACACGCCTTTACCATTCATACCAACAGGGTCATTTGCACCTGAAATAATCATAACAGGTAAATCCTTTGGCATACGAAGTGCCCAGTCAGAGTCACAAGCCTCACGCATAATGTTATAGATATCACGATAACCTGCGAGAGTGTATGTAAATCCACAAAGCTCGTCGTTTGAATAGTTAAGACGATTTTCTGCATTTTCAGAAAGCCATGCAAGTGAGCTTTCTTTATCAGCACCCATCATTGAGAAGCCCTTGTTCATAATTTCTGCAATTTTGTCAACTCTTCTCATAAGACCATATTTGCTAACAAGCATATCGATAAGGTCAACACCTGCATTGATAATGTCAGGCATATCACCTGTACCGCAAAGGATTACACCGTCAAGCTCGTAACCGAAATGAACAGCATAAATTCTTGAACAGAATGAACCCATTGAATGCCCAAAAAGGAAATATGGAATATCAGGGTTTCTCTTTTTCATAATTTTTGTGAGAATGTGCATATCGTCAACAAGACGCTTGTCACCGTTATAATCACCCATATAACCAATCTGGTAACGGTCGTCAATACTCTTACCGTGACCTAAATGGTCGTTACCACAAACTACGAAACCATTTGATGCAAGAAAACGAGCAAACTCGTCATATCTTGCAATATGTTCAGCCATACCATGAGTGAGCTGAACAATACCAACAGGAGTTAATTCATCATCTTCCCATATGAAAGTTCTGATTTTATTTTGTCCGTTTGAAGAGTTGAAATAAGCCTCTTTTCTAACCAATGCCATAGTTTTTCCTCCCTTGAACAGAAGTGATTTTTACCGTCGGGCATACTTCTGCATATTAATAGTTAGATTATACTACAAATCTGCTTTTTTGTCATTAAAAATCTTCAAAAAAATTAATTTTTTTAATTTTGTAAAGATTGCTATTCAAATGGATTTTTTGATAATTTTTTTATATAAAATATTTAAATAATTAAGATAATTCTTCCAAAAACGACTTGTTTTTTAGGTGATTTTATATAAAATATGGAAGCTCACAAATTTGCATTGAATTTTCATTTATGATAATATATAAAAAACTGAAAAGTAAGGAGTGAAAACCATGACATACGAACAGGTTGTAGCAAAAGTTAAGGCTAAATTTGCAGATGCAGATGCAAGTGCAATTGATGGCGTAGTTGCTTTACAGATTAACCTTGAAGGTAAAAATGTAAACGGTATTTTCTATATTGAAGTTAAAGACCACAACGTAAATGTTGAGCCATATGAATACTATGACAGACACGCTATTGTTACAGTTAACCCAACAAACCTTATGAAGCTTGTTGACGGTAAGCTTGACCCTATTGAAGCATATAACAAGGGCAAGGTTACAGTAGAAGGCGACGCAGGTGCTGTGCTTACTGTAATGAATCTTGTGAAATAAGAAGATTTACAAAAAAATTATTAAGGCTCCCTTTAACAAGGGAGCCTTAATTGGTTTAATATTTAATTGGGTTTGCGTCGAGATATTTCTTAACCATAAGTGCTACTTTGAACACGATTGCGTCGTCAAATTCGCGAAGGTCAAGACCTGTGAGCTTCTTGATTTTTTCAAGACGATAAACGAGTGTATTTCTGTGAACAAAGAGCTTTCTTGATGTTTCAGAAACGTTAAGATTATTTTCAAAGAATTTCTGGATTGTGAAAAGTGTTTCGTGGTCAAGGCTTTCGATTGAACCACGTTTAAAAATCTCACGAAGGAACATATCACAAAGTGTTGTTGGAAGCTGATAAATAAGTCGTGCGATACCAAGGTTATCGTAGCTTACGATTGTCTTTTCAGTATCAAAAACCTTACCAACTTCAAGGGATACCTGTGCTTCACGGTATGAACGAGCCAAATCCTTGATATTGTCAATTGCTGTACCGATACCAACAAGAACATGAGTATAATACTCTGTGCCAAGTGAGTCAGCAACTGAACGAGCAAGTTTTTCAAGGTCTTTTGGTTCAATATTATTCTTTACCTCTTTTACAAGGGCAATATCTGTTTCATTGATATTGATAACAAAGTCCTTTGACTTATCAGGGAACAAGTCCTGAATAACATCAAACACAGAAACATCGTTCTTTTCAGCAATTCTTATAAGAAGAACTACACGGGTAACATCGTTAGTAAAATGAAGTTCCCTTGCCTTGATATAAATATCGCCAGGAAGAATATTATCGAGAATTACATTCTTGATGAAATTACCACGGTCATATTTTTCGTCATAATACTGTTTTATTGTAGAAAGTGAAACAGAGAGAATACCAACATATCTGTCGGCAACGATATCATCACCCTCAACAAAAACTGCATAAGCAGGATGCATATGCATACTGAATACCTTATATGTGTAGCCGTCAATAACCTTATTTTCATCCGAAGCAAAAACCTCAGCAACAGCGTTGGACCGAACCTCACCGATTCGTCCTAATTCACTGCAAGAAATAACAGTTCCTGTTTCATCGATAACACCAAATGTTCTTTCAACAACATCAGACATCTGGTGAACTATACCCTGAAATAATCTGTTGGACACCGCAATACCACCTTTTATACAAAATCACCATTGGATTACTATGTATTTTACACAATAAACTCGTATTTTGCAAGTGATTTTTTGATATTTCTCAACTTTTTTCAAACAAAATACACAAAAATTTTCATATTTTTTGTATATATCAAGCATTTTAGTTTGTTTTTATCTACGAATTTGTTTGTTCAAATTGACCAAAAGCATTATTTTTCTGTGACTAATATAAGTTCTTCGGGTGTAATTTCACGACATTCACCCGGTTTAAGGGCATCATCAAGCTGAAGTTGTCCCATTTTTAAACGATGAAGGGAAACAACCTTATTGCCTGTTGCTGCAAACATTCTTTTTACCTGATGATATTTGCCTTCACAAATCATAATTCTGACAAAGGGCTTGTCCCCTTCTATAACTTCGACCTTTGCTTCTTTAAGTACAGTTCCGTCACCAAGGGTAATTCCGTTTTCAAGAGATTTAATATCTTGTTCAGAAAGGCTATGTTCAAGTCCTGCAATATATGTTTTGAAAATATGATTTTTAGGTGATAAAATTCTGTGAGCAAAGTCACCGTCATCAGTTATAAGAACAAAGCCTGTTGTATCTTTATCAAGTCTGCCAGCAGGAAAAAGTCCTTTGCGATACAACTCATCAGGGACCAAATCAACAACGGTTTTGTCCTTGTCGCTGTCACTTGCAGAAACTACGCCCTGTGGTTTGTTAAGCATAATATAAATATGCTTTTTAAGAGTAATTTCTGTACCGTCAACCTTAACGATGTCCTTATTTTCATCAACCTTAACGGAACTGTCTTTTACAACCATTCCGTTAAGCTGTATTCTGCCTTTTCTTATCATTTCTTTTACTTCTTTTCGGGATAATGTCCCTTGAGAAGCAAGTATTTTATCAAGTCGTTCCATTTTATATCCTTTAATTTGTCTGATTAAATCCATGCATAAATCCATCAAGCTCTACAGAGCAAATATCTCCGCCGATAATCAATCCATCGTAAACAAGAATATTGGCGTGTATGCATTCCTGATTTTCATAACCATCATAATTTTTTACAACATATGTCCAGCATTTTGCCCGTTCACCCGAAAAATTATTAAGGTCAAATCCCTGTGACTTTTGAATTTCGTTATATGCATTATAGGTATCGTCAGGTTCTTTTGGAATTATAACTTCTTTTATTTCAATTGGTTCTTCAACAACATCCCACCCGAATTGAGAAAGAAATTCCATTCGTTGTTTATGAGTTTCTGCAGAATAGTTTATGCTGTTAATATTACCCGTTTGCTTACTTTCATTTGACAAAATGAAAAGAGAAATAATTGTCATTATAACAAAAGTCACTAACAATATGAATTTTATCTGTTTTGACTTAACAGAATAAACGAACATAAATAAACACCTCGAACACATTTTATATAAATAAATATGCGGCGAGGTGCTATTGTTATGATATTATTACGATATTATTCGTCAACTCGTTTTGTCTGTGACGCTGATTTAAGATGCTGACGCGCACGACGAATTTCGTTAACTGAATTTGTAAGAGTTTCGTCAGCAACAGCAACAATGCTTTCAACATATTCACTTGCACTCTGACGCATTTCTCTTGCCCAGCTTCTTGCCTGTTCTGTAAGTTCAGTTGCAGAAGCACGAGCCTGTTCAATGATTTCGTTTGCAGTCTGTCTTGCCTGCTGAATGATTTCTTCAGCCTGAACCTCAGCGCCTCTTGTAATTTCGTCTTCAGAAATAATTTCCTTTGCTCTTACATGTGCCTGTTCGATAATCTTGTCAGCATTATCCTGTGCTCCTGTAAGAATTTCTTTTCTTTCTGATGCGATTTTTCTTGCCTGCATAAGTTCTTCTGGCATATTGAGTCTTATATCTTCGATTGCTGTCTTAATTGCCTGTGCATCAACCAAAAGATTTGATGTAAAAGGAACTGTTTTTCCTTCCTCAAGTATAGACTCAATCTCGTCAAGTAAGTTTTCTACTGTCATTTGCTTACACCTCTTTTAATTCTTTCAACTATATCTTCACAAATTATTTCGGGAACAAAATCGCTTATATCCCCACCTAATTCGCAAATTTGCTTTACTGCGCTTGAACTGAGATAAAGATTTTCAACACGAGTGTTGATAAATATTGTTTCCAGTTCATTGTTGAGTTTTTTGTTCATCTGAGCCTGCTGAAATTCATATTCAAAGTCAGACACAGCACGAAGTCCCTTTACAACTGCAACGGCACCTTTCTGCCTTGCATATTCAGCAAGAAGTCCTTCGTAAATATCAACCTCAACATTCGGGAAGTCCTTTGTACATCTTTTGATAAGTTCTGCTCTTTCCTCATAAGAAAAGCAAAAATTTGTTTTTGAAGGATTCTTCATTACAACAACGATTACCTTATCAAAAAGCTTTGAACTTCGACGGATAATGTCAAGATGTCCGTTAGTTACCGGGTCAAAACTACCCGGACAGATTACTGTTTTCATTGTTTTCACTTATTCTTTCTGTATGTGGTAATTTTTATTTTACCATACTTATATTCACGGTCCTTTGAAAAATCACCTGCTGAATCAGGTAGCTCCTCACGCAACTCACTTTCACAGAGAATCACACCGTAATCAGCCATTTTTTCAGCTACAAAAGGTAAAACATCATCAAGTATTTTTTTGTTGTATGGTGGGTCAAGAAGTGCTATATCAAAAACATCCTTACTGAGTTTTACATACATTTTTCCGTCGCCACAAAAAACACTTGCGCGTTTTTCAAAACCAACAGTTTTAAGATTCTGTTTCACAACATCAACAGAACGGTTTGATGCATCAACAAAAGTACAATGCTTTGCACCTCGGCTTAATGCTTCGATACCCAACTGTCCTGAACCAGCAAACAAATCAAGGACCGATGCACCCTCAACATCAAACTGAATAATATTAAAAAGACTTTCCTTTACCCTGTCAGTAGTAGGACGAACATCGTCACCTTCAAGGGCTATAAGTTTTCTGCCTCTTGCTTCACCAGTAATTACTCTCATAAATCCGCTCCATCGTGTAAATACATACAAGTATTATCGCATTTTTGCATGTATTTGTCAAATTATTTTAATAATATTATGGAAAAATCAACCGTTTTTTAAACAAATAAGTAATTTTTCAAGCTCATTTACTGTTTCTACGATATATTCTGCACCTTCATTTTCGATTACATCGCGGTCACGGAATCCCCATAAAACACCGATAGATGGTAAATTTGCATTTTTTGCTGTAAGAATATCAGTATCAGCATCACCCACAAAAATTGTATTTTCAGCCTTACTGTCAAGCTGTTCAAGTGCATAGTAAACTCCGTCAGGTGCGGGTTTGTTAGGTCTGTCATCTGTGCTACCAACAACCATATCAATATTTTCACCGAACATTCTCTTACACAAATCCTGTGCAGCATAATCTACCTTATTTGTAACAATAGCAGTTTTGAAGCCTGCTTTTTTAATGTTTGTAAGCATTTCGTTTATACCTTCATATGGTGCAGTTTTATCTTCCATATGAATTTTATAATAGTCATTGAAATCTTTAAAACAAACATCAAAAACATCTGTTCCGACAACATTTCCAGGAACTGCTCTTTCCATAAGTACTTTGATTCCGTTACCAACAAATGAACGAATTTCATTTAAAGTTCTTAACGGAAAGCCCTGTCTTTCCAAAGCGTAATTCACGCTGTCCATAAGGTCCTCAAGGGTATTGAGAAGTGTTCCGTCCAAGTCAAAAATTATTGTATCAATCATATTTTAATCCTCTCTGTAAAAATCATATATTTTTTCTGCTAATTCTCTGTTAATTCCCTTTACCTTTTCCAGTTCATCAACAGATGCATTTTTTATATTTTTAATTGTTTTAAAGGCTTTAAGAAGGTCTTTTGCCTTTTTCTCACCTATTCCGTCAATCTTTGTAAGTGACAATTCAAGGCCTTTTTTAGTATGTTTTTTGTGGTGAAAGCCAACCGAAAAACGGTGAACCTCTTCCTGAATTTCTGACACAAGAGTAAAGGCACTTCGCATTGAGTTTATTTCGATTTCACCACCATCACCTGTAATAGCTCTTGTCTTGTGTTTAGAGTCTTTTACCATACCGAAAAGTGGTATGTTAAGATTTTTTTCTATCATAACTTCCTTGACCGCATTGACTTGTCCTTTACCACCATCAAGCAAAATCAAATCGGGAAGCTTACCAAAGCCGTCTGTGGCATTTTCGTCCTTGTATTTAAAATACTCGTCAAATCTACGGGACAAGACTTCACGCATTGAGCCATAGTCATCCTGACCTGTAAAAGATTTGATGTTGAATGTTCGATACGCTCTTTTCAATGGTTTTCCGTTTTTGAAAACAATCATACCTGCCACATTGTCGTCACCACCTGTATGAGAGATATCATAAGACTCAATATATTCAGGTGTTTTTGAAAGACCGAGAAGATTTTTTAGTTCTTCAAGGGATTTGATTTCAACCGACTGTCTGCCTTTTTTCTGTGCAAGTTTTTCATATGCATTTTCACGGCACATATTAACGAGTTTAAGTCCCTCACCTCTTTGTGGGACTGTAACCGCACATTTTTTACCACGGATATTTGTTAGGTGTTGTTGCAACAACTCTATATCGTCAAATGTTTCGTCAACATAGACCTTTTGGGGTACATTCCGATTCATACCGTAATACTGAATAAGAAAATTACATCTTACATTTGCAACCATCTTCTCTGAATCAAAGAAGAAGTGTTCACTATCACACAATCTGCCTTTATCATATCGCAAAACAGTTATGCAAATATCCTGTTCATTTTCTGCAAGTGCAAAAACGTCTTTTGAATCACCTGTTTCAGTGACCACCTTTTGTTTTGATTGCATATTTTCAATGGCACGAATTCTGTCACGGTATTTACCTGCTTTTTCGAACTCAAGGTTTTCGGCACAGATATTCATTTTTTCTTTTAATTCTTTTATGATTTTAGTTATATCACCGTTTAAAAAATCCAATGCATCGTTGACTGCTTCGTCGTATTCTGCCTTTGAGATTTTACCCGTACAGACACCCATACAACGGTTTATATGAAAATTAAGACAAGGTCTGCCTTTTTTAAAATCTCTTGGAAAAGATTTATTGCACTGTGGAAGCCTAAAAATTTTATTTGCTTCATCAACAGACTGTTTTACTGAATATGAGCTTGTAAATGGTCCTATATACTCTGCATTTTCGTCATCCTTTTGTAAAACGGCAGAAATTTTTCGATAGGGCTCATTTGTAATTTTTATATAACTGTAACCTTTATCATCTTTTAACAAGATATTGTATTTAGGTTGATTTTGTTTTATAAGACTTGCTTCAAGTACAAGTGCTTCAAATTCTGAATCCGTTAGAATATAGTCAAAATCATCAACATTTTCAACCATTTTACGAACCTTGACAGGATGCTTATTCTGTGAACCGAAATACTGACTTACACGATTTTTAAGTTTTTTTGCCTTGCCGATATATATAATCTTACCTTGCTTATTTTTCATTATATAAACACCGGGGGTAAGTGGCAATTTCATAGATTTTTCACGAAGAATACGCAACTTATCATTCACAGAATCAACTCCTTTCAAGATTATTTGGCAATAGTCAATTGCCATTATAATAATTGAATCCCTCCACCGTCTTCGACGGTCCCCCTCCCTTTAACAAGGGAGGCTGACAAAGTATTATAACATAAAACAACAAAAAAATAAAGCACACTCAAAGCAACCTTTAAGTGTGCTAAATTCTGTTAAATTATTCAGCAAAGCCTGATTCAACAAGTTTAACAAGTTCTTCAACAGCCTGTTCTTCGTCAGAACCACCTGCGTGAATACGAATTGTTGTACCACCCATAATACCGAGTGAAAGAACACCGAGAAGGCTCTTTGCATTTACTCTTCTGTCTTCTTTTTCAACCCAGATTGATGACTTGAATTCATTAGCCTTCTGGATAAAGAATGTTGCAGGACGAGCGTGCAAGCCAACCTGATTTTTAACTTCTACATCTTTAGTATACATAACTCATTCTCCCAAATGAAAAAATATAAATAACCATAATTAAATACGTTTATTACTAATATATTATACCACAAAACTTCGACTCGTCAACGAAAAAAGCCGTAGTTTTCGTCCAAAAATGATAATTCAGTCATAAAAACAAAAACACCATTTTTATAAGATTTAAGTTTGTGCATTTTTCCTATAATCCTACAGAATTTTTGTCTAATATCAATATTATCAGTTAAATACGCGATGATTTGTAAATTCAGTTGATTCTGTAAGGACACCAAATTTCATACCACAAGCCTGATAATACTCAATAATTGCAGGTAATGACTCCATAGTAATTTTTTTATTATCGTGCATAAGTACAACTATATTCTTTTCACCACGAGGAAACTGACTACAATTTGTAACCTGCTTCACAACCGTATTAGCACCGTCAGCATCTCCGTTAGAACAATTCCAGTCAAAATATGAGTATCCTTTTTCAGTAACAGACTTTGTAAGTCGTGTCATAATACCCTTTGAATACTTTTTACTGATAGTATTACTTCCACCACCAGGAAAACGAATAATCTTTGTTTCAACGCCTGTTTGTTTTTTTACCACATCTGAAATCTTTTTTAAATCCTTAAAATATGCTTCGTCAGATTCATATATTTCAGAATAAACGTGTTTGTAACAATGAAGTCCTATCTGATGACCACGGTCAACAATATCCTTCATCACATGGTTATATTTACCATTTACCACAAAAAAAGTTGCCTTGACACCATATTCGTCTAAGATGTCAAGGATTTCAGGCGTATATTGTGATGGTCCGTCATCAAATGTAAGATAAACTGTCTTGCCTTTTGCTGAAATAGGCTTTGGCATTGTTGGTTCTTTTTCCTGTTTTTTGGTTGTTGTTTCCTTTTCAGGATTTTTTGAAGACAACTGTTTGTTAAGCTTATCTATTTTTTTGTTAAGCTCATCAACAACACTTTCGTGAGCTTTCTTTTCATCATTTAATTTGTTTTTATAAGACTCATCAAGACTGTTTTTTTCATCTTCCAAAGCATCCATTTCAGACTGCTTTTCACTTAAAAGCAGTTCACCTGATGCTAACTGGCTGTTGAGCTTTTCGATTTCCTCATCTTTATTGTTATTTTTAACACCAAGGACAACCGAAGAAATCAACAAAATCATTGCCATTGCCAATGCAACATATTTAATTAAATCTGATTTACTGATTACTTTTATATCCATTTCTCTCTTGCCTTTACCACACTATAAATTCTGTTTCTTTAAAAATTCCCTATCCGCTTTTGTAAGTTCCGCTTTTTCTAACATATCAGGGCGATGCTTTGCAGTCATCAAAATTGACTGTTCACGACGCCATTTTTCAACATTACCATGATGACCAGACATCAGCACATCAGGTACTTTAAGCCCATTCCATTCATAAGGTCTTGTATATTGTGGATACTCCAAAAGACCGTTATAATGACTTTCAAGTTCCTTTGCCTCATCATTAGGAAGAACACCCTCAAGCATTCTTGAAATTGAGTCAGCAAGTACCATTGCAGGTAATTCGCCACCTGTTAAAACATAGTCACCGATTGAAATCTGTTCATCAACCAGAGTGTCAATTACTCGTTGGTCAACACCCTCATAATGACCACAGAGTATTGTAATTTCAGGCATTTGTGCCAATTCCTTCACCTTATCCTGAGTAAGCACCTTTCCACAAGGTGACATATAAATAAGATGATTTTTATTTTCACTTTTTTCGCAGATTGCCTTATAACAATCTGCAATAGGTTGTGTCTGCATAAGCATACCCATACCACCACCGTATGGTGCATCATCAACACGGCGGTGTTTATCAAGAGTATAATCTCTTATATTAACACAATTTATTTCAACATACCCTTTTTCCCTTGCACGACCGATAATACTTTCAGAAAGTACACTTTCGCACATTTCAGGGAAAAGTGTCATAATGTTAATTTTCATCTTCAAATAGCCCTTTTATAGGATTAATTCTGATAATGCCTTCTTCCACATCAACCGAAACAATTACCTGTTTGATTGCAGGAATAAGCACTTCACCATTCGGTGTTTTAATGTGCCACACATCATTAGCACCTGTTTCGCTCACATCACTTATTGTTCCCAAAACTTTGTCTGTATTATCATCAATAACAGTACAGTCAAAAAGTTCCTGAATAAACCAAGTTCCCTTAGGAAGGTGTGCGTCACTGCGTTTCATATAAAGAACTTTATTCTTTAAAGAACGAGCCTTATCAATATCATCAATGCCGTCAAGCATTAAAATAGCAACATTGCCATGCGGACGAGCAGAGATAACCTTTATTTCTTTTTCACCCTTGTTATCAAAATACAAGGTTTTGAATTTTTTCACAAATTCAGGTGTATCACACCAAGGATTAAATCGCATTTCACCCTTTATTCCGTGAGTTGACACGATTTGTCCTAATTCAAGATATTCCTTAATCATAGCGTATCCTTTTTCAAAATAAATTTACAATAGGGCAGACGAAATGCTGTCTGCCCTTGTAAATCAGTCAATATCGACCTGAACTTTTTCACCTGTGCGAGTTGCACCGGCCTTAACAACTGTTCTGATTGCCTTTGCAATTCTACCCTGTTTACCGATAACTCTGCCCATATCGTCTTCAGCAACATGAAGATGATATACAACAACACCACGGTCGTCTGCTTCGTCAACAGTAACAGTAACAGCATCAGGATTTTCAACAAGACCTTTAACTATTGTAATAAGAAGTTCCTGCATTTTTCAAAAACCTTTCTTATTTAATAGCGCCGCTCTTTTTAAGAATAACCTTAACTGTGTCAGTTGGCTGTGCGCCGTTCTTAATCCACTGAGCTGCCTTATCGTTGTCAATCTTGATTTCAGCAGGGTCTGTCATTGGGTTATAAGTACCAATTTCATCGATGAATCTGCCGTCTCTTGGATAACGAGAATCTGCAACTACTACTCTGTAGAAAGGAGCTCTCTT
>JAZQUC010000235.1:0-4257 GCA_045631075.1 Candidatus Fimenecus sp.
ACTTATCTGAAGAAACGAGCTGAGTAAGCAAGCTATAAATCAGCAGTGATATTTCTCTCTCATTTTTCTTGGACGAGTTATATATTTTCAAAAATAGCCTTTCTGCTTCACTGAATGCAGAGTCGTTAATGAGATTGCCGCTTGTATTTACTATTTCACCGCAAAATTCACGGCAATTGGCTCCGTCGATATGCATCCAAATAAATTCCGCATTATCTTTAGTGAAGTATTCGTGAGGCTCATAGCAATCAATTATCACCAGACAATCTTTGTCTGCCGTTATATATTCTCCGTTGCCGTTACGGAAAGTAAAGCTACCGTCTTTTATGAGTGCAAACAGGATACTGTCGAAGTTATCACGGGTCAGATGATAACTTCCATCGCAGAAAAAGTGTCCTTTGCAAAGGATATTGTAGTAAAGCTTTTTCGCAAGGGCAGACCTTGAGAAAAACTGAATAACTGAATTTTCAAGTATTCCCTTGTCAATCTGCTTCATACAATCACGCTCCTTTGTAAGATTAAAGTTTGCCTGAATAATTATATCACATACTCACCAAACAAATCAACCTGAATACATATCCTCGTGTAAACACAAGGATTATTTTTAAGTAAAGGAAGTGAAAAAATGCTTTAGCAAAATGTAAAAACAACTTTTCAAAACTCAAAAATTAAAATCTTAAGAAAGGAAAAACACATTTATGTCAAATGAAAAAATTGAATATCTTAATCTCGATTTATTGCATCCCTTTGAAAACAATCCGTTTCAGAGTGTTGATGAAAGTGAATACGATGAGCTTCGTGACAGCGTTAAAGAGTTCGGAATCATCACTCCGCTGATTGTTAATAAGTCGGATAACGGTTACGAAATCATCTCAGGTCACAGACGATGGCAGATTGCAAAGGAACTAAATCTTTCTGTTGTTCCCGTTTATGTAAGAGAATTTTCAAAAGAAGAGGCAGTAATAAATTTTGTTGACTGCAATCTTGGCCGAGAAAAAATCTTACCGAGTGAAAAAGCACGTGCGTATAAAATGAAACACGATGCAATGAAAAAGCAAGGTGCAAGAACTGATTTAACTTCGTCACAAGTTGGGACGAAGTTCCGAAGTGATGAAAAGCTTGCAGAAACAATGCCTGATTCCCGAATGCAGATTCAAAGATATATCCGTCTTAATAATTTACAACCGGCTCTTCTTGATATGGTGGATGAAAAAAGAATTTCTTTTATACCTGCAGTTGAGCTTTCGTATTTAACAGAAGAGGAACAGTGCAACTTAATTGAAACTATTGAAAGTGAAGATTGCACTCCGTCGCTCTCACAGGCACAGCGTATGCATAAGCTGAGTGATGAAAAGAAACTCACTATGGATGTAATCTTTGAAATAATGCAGGAGCAAAAAGTCAACCAAAAGGAGTATGTAAAAATTCCTGTTGAAACTTTTAAGAAGTATTTTAAGAAAGATATGCCTCCTAAAAAGATGGAAGAGATAACTGAAAAGGCTCTTGCACGGTATGCAAATTTTCTTCAAAAGCAACGTCAGTGGGAACGTTAAAAACTGTGGTATTGTCTTTGCGAGCATTGGATTTGTTGCAACAAATCCGCTCGGAAGCAGAAGAAAGGAGTGAAACATTTGCCGAGAAAAAGACAACACCGATACGCATTTTATCTCGATGACGAAGAAAATGAAATGCTTTTAAGTCTAACAAAAAGATTCTGTATGAGCGTATCTGAGATTATCAGGCTCCTGATAATGTATCAATGCATTAGATTTCCGCCCAAAGAAATCCGTTCTGTTGTTCCGGAGCTTCGGCGTATAGGTAACAATCTTAACCAGATTGCAAGAGCATTAAACGGGAAATCCTTTGTAACCGATAAAGAAATCAGAAATGCAATTACAGAATTGCGTGATTGTGAAAAGCAATTGCTTAAAAATTTTGATACAGGTAGGTGAAAAAATATAGCGATAACAAAAATAAAAAAGTTGAAAACTGGACTTTCAAAGCTGATTGATTATGCAATGAATCCGTCAAAAACGACTGCCGATAAAATTTTTAATGACGGAATGAAAAACGAAGAAGTAGTTTTTGTAAGAGGAATAAACTGTACTCCCGAATTTGCAAAAGCACAGATGCAGGAAACAAAAGATTTGTTTAATAAAAATTCAGGCAATGTCGGTTATCACATTATTCAATCCTTTGATGATAACGAGGGTACGAATGAACAGGTTTTTGAAATCGGTTGTAAGTTAGCAGAAGAATTATTTGGTGAAAAATTTGAAGTGATTGTTGCACTTCATAAGAATACTGATAATCTTCATTGTCATATTGTTGTGAACAGTGTTTCATTTGTTGACGGTAAAAAGTTTAATGATAATAAAACTTTTCTGAATAAAATGCGGAATGTGTCAGACAGATTTTGCAGAGAGCGGGGATTATCGGTTATTGAAAATCCGAAACCGTCAAAGCATCAATGTTATCCTCAGTATATCGCAGAGCGTGACGGTGAGTATAACAAATTCACAACACTCAAAAAAGATATTGATGAGTGTATTCTTCGTGTAGGCAGCGAGAGAGGTTTTCTTTATGAAATGCAAAAGCTTGGTTATAGATTTGATTTCACTAAACCTCATACAACAATTAATCACCCCTCATTCAAAAGACCGGTGTGGTTATGTGACCTCGGTGATGAATATTCTTTTGAAAGAATCAGCCAACAGCTTTATGCCGATTGGAGACATTACAGAATTGATTTACCACCGCAGGATGAGTGGAAAGATTATCTTTATGATTTCCCGAAAACTTACAGAGAGGTTTATGTTCATTTCGTTACAGTGGTTCAGGCGGTGAAAATCCGACCTAAAGAAAACTACTATATCGAAAAATATCTGCAAAGAGAAATCATTAAACTTGACCGTCTGATTGAGCAGCAGAATCTTTTATGTCATTATGATATTGAAACTGATGAGCAGTTACAGGCTTTCAAGCAAGAGTGTATAAACGAAATGGCAGAGGTAACCGAAGCCCGAAGAATCTGTCGCAACAAATTAAAATCTGCTGTCCGTAAGGGTGACGAAAAAGAAATTGCAGAAATCAAGGATGAAATCAGCTTGTATTCTGAAAGGCTTAAAATTCTTCGTAAGGATATTAACACTTGCGAAAGAATTGAAAAATCCGAGCCTGATGTTGAAAGCAAAATAGGCACAATTCTTGAAATCGAACAGCAACAGAAAAATAAAACACAAAACAGAAGCCGTGGTTATTCACGGGATGAAAGATAAGGAGTGATGTAAAATGTCAGGTAAAGTAATATCCTTTTGGGAGTATGTGAAACTCAGAAGCTTATCCGTGCTGAATGGTACCCGAGCAGAATGTATATTGGGTAAAATTGAAAAACCTGAAACCGAAGAATATGAAATCAACGGTGTCAGATATATTGTTACCCAAAAATTCAACACTAAAGAAAACAAAACAATGAAAGAAAAAATATCAGCTTTTATCGGAAGCGATTTTGCACATTTGACAATTGCCGATGATATAAATACACTTAATACAGAATATGTAAATTCGACTGCCGGAGAAGGGAGGATAAATGCAGTCAGATAATTTTGGCATAACAGCCATCTACTGTCGTCTCTCTCGTGATGACGGTAAAGAAAGTGAAAGTAACTCTATCGGTAATCAGAAAAAGTTGCTCTCACAAAAAGCAAAAGACTTAAAGCTTACAAACACAAAGTTCTATGTTGATGACGGTTATACGGGAACTAATTTTAACAGACCGGGTTTTCAGGCGATGCTTGAAGATATTGAATTGGGATATGTTACAACCGTAATGGTAAAAGACTTATCACGTCTGGGCAGAGATTATGTTTCTGTCGGTCACTATACGGATAACTTCTTTCCTGAGCATAACATCAGATTCATAGCTGTCAATGACTTGGTTGACAGTAATGACGGTGATAATGAAATTGCACCGTTCAAGAATATTATGAATGAGATGTATGCAAGAGATATTTCAAGAAAGGTTCGTTGCTCTCATCGTATAAGAGGTAATCTTGGCGAGCCGTTATCTCAACCGCCTTACGGGTATATGAAAGATCCGAATAACAAAAAGAAATGGATTGTTGATACTGAAGCTGCAGAAGTTGTTAAAAGTATCTTTGCAATGTGTATTGAGGGTAAAGGTAATCAAACCATTGCCCGAATACTTCAAGAAAACAAAGTTATGATACCGATGGCATATTGGCAGAGCAAAGGTCT
>JAZQUC010000236.1:0-1516 GCA_045631075.1 Candidatus Fimenecus sp.
ACTTATCCAGCCACCAATTATGAAGTTGCTTACAACTAAGAAAGAACGCACAATTAAGATGAATCAGCTCAGAACAGTTAGTAAAGCTGAAAAGATTATTTTCCCAATCGTTGTTACAGTTATCTGTGTTCTTATTCTTCCTTCAGTTGCTCCCCTTCTCGGTTTCCTTATGCTTGGTAACCTTTTCAAGGAAAGTGGACTTACAGACAGACTTTCAGATACAGCACAGAATTCACTTTGTAACATCGTTACAATCTTGCTTGGTA
Organism: Candidatus Fimenecus sp.; assembly: GCA_045631075.1. GTDB lineage: Bacteria > Bacillota > Clostridia > Oscillospirales > Acutalibacteraceae > Fimenecus. The sequence continues at coordinate 267 of JAZQUC010000236.1, forward strand.
CAACTGTTGGTGCTACTGCAGAAGGTTCAGCATTCCTTAACAAGAAAACATTGCTTGTTATTGGAATTGGTCTTCTTGCATTTTCATTCTCAACTGCAGGTGGTGTACTCTTCGGTAAGTTAATGAATCTTGTTACAGGTGGTAAAGTAAATCCACTTATCGGTTCAGCTGGCGTTTCTGCTGTTCCTATGGCTGCTCGAGTATCACAGGTTGAAGGTAGAAAATATAATCCTTCAAACTTCCTTTTGATGCACGCTATGGGTCCAAATGTTGCAGGTGTTATCGGTTCAGCCGTTGCAGCAGGTTTCTTACTTTCTCAATTTGGTTAATATAATACCAACAAACACATAAACATATAAATATGCCGTAGTCAAACGACTACGGCATATATTTTTATAATTTTATAAGTATTGGTTTTCTTATTTCTATTAAGTCGGGTTTTACTATGCAATCAAATGCTAATGGAACAACACCATTTTCTCTTGCTCTTTTTAGTTCTTTTGCAAATTCAGGATGAGTATAACAATTCGGTTCAAAGTATTTAACATCTGACATTTGAACAACAAATAAAACATAGGCCTTATACCCTTCTGTAACGGCTTTTTGAAGTTCTTTAAGATGTTTTATTCCTCGTTCTGTAGGAGCATCAGGAAACCGCACTACACCGTCATTTTCAAGCGTTACACCCTTTACCTCTATAAATATTTTTTCGTTTTCAGTTTCAACATATATATCAAATCTTGAATTACCATATTTATATTCCGGTTTAATAAGTTTGATATTTTTAAAAAGATTAGGAATATGTTCAAGAGCAACATAATTAACAATTTGACTATCCATATTTATAAGTCTATCACCTTTTTGAACAGCAACAAGGTCATATTTAGTTTTTCTATTTGGATTATCACTTTTCTCTAAATAAACCGTGTTACCTTTAACAAGCAATTCTTTACATCTTCCTGTATTTTTAACATGACAAACTTCAACTTTATTATCAACAATTACATTTGCAATAAATCTGTTGGGACGGTCGATAAACTCACCTTTTATTATATTTTTATATTTCATGACTCACCAAAAAATAACGGCGATAGTCACCTACCGCCGTCCATATTATAGTTTAAACTTTATTTTGTATTTGCTTTTCTTGCTGCAATTTCAGCAACCATTTCAGCCTGTTTCTTTTCTGTAATTGAATAGAAAAGCATTGGAATGATTGTACCAACCATACTGAGAGCACCTGCAAGAAT
>JAZQUC010000237.1:0-5692 GCA_045631075.1 Candidatus Fimenecus sp.
GTTTTTCCGTAGTAAAGGATTTAGATATCTACAATTTATCCCTTGTCTTCGTCCTTTTGATGACAAAAGTGAAAGTGAGCTCTATATGACCACCGAGCAATATTCCAACTATCTTATAAAGGGATTTAACTATTATGTAAAAGACTATGTGCGTGGGCAATATACAAGCATCCGCTATTTTGATAATTTAGTGCATCTTTTTCTTGGCAACAAAACCGAGCAATGTGGAATGTGTGGACATTGTATGCATCAGTTTGTTGCTGAGGGTAACGGGAATATTTATCCTTGTGACTTTTACTGTACTGACGAATGGCTATTAGGTAACATTAACCACGAGAACGAAAACTTCGATACATTAGCTCATTGTGACAAGGCTATTGAATTTTTAAGAGAAAGTCTTAAAGTGCCTGAAAAGTGCAAACAGTGTAAGTTTTATCCAGTTTGTCGTGCAGGTGGATGCAAACGCACAAGAGCAGACAGAGATTACTGTGAAAGCTATAAAAAATTCTTCTCATCCTGCCTGCCACTTTTCAGAGCGTTCATAAATGAGAAGAAATAATATCAAATTATAAAATTACCATTTATACATCATTAAAACTTGTAGGGGCGATTCACGAATCGCCCTTTTTAAATATTAAACCATTAAATTCTACTATTAGTGGAGTGCTATTTTTCATTTTATTTGTTACAATATAAATGAAAGGAGATGTTGTGATGGATAACAAAAAGACAGGAATGTTTATTGCACAATGTCGCAAATCCATAAACATAAGTCAAAAACAACTTGCAGAAAAACTCAACGTAACTGATAAGGCTGTTTCAAAATGGGAAACAGGTAATGGTGCACCTGATATATCTATATTGACGAAACTTGCCAGTGAGTTGAATGTTTCAGTTGTCGAATTGCTCGACGGTGAATACGCAAAAGAAACTAATAAAAACCAACAGACAGAAAAAGTGGTCGTTGAAGCCTTGAAAAAAGCAAAAAAAGAAAGAGTAAAAACTGCTATTTCTATTTTTGTCTCATTAGCAATCTTGTTCACTCTTATAAATGTTGTTATCTATGGCTATTGGGGAAGAAGACATAAGGTTTTATATAATGTGGATTCTGTGTATGTTTTTCAACAAGATGATAACTCTGATATGTATGATATATATTATAACTGTTCTGTAAATAATTGGTGGTTTGATTTTAATGAATATACATACAAATTAGTTGATGCTCTCGGTGGCTCACTAGGTTCTTGGCATTTTAGAACTGAAACAGAGTTATTTACATCAGATAATATTAACAAAACAATTTTTGTAATTCATGTAGAGTTCGATTCATCTACTGTTGACGACCCTGCTACGACTATTGAAGAAATTATAAAAATGGCAAGATTTGATGCTTATGACATAAATGGTCAGCAAGATGTCAGAGCAAGTTTGTATATAGAAGATTATAAAGATATAAAGATTATTATGCTATAAAAGAACGGGCGATTCGTGAATCGCCCCTACCTTTCAAGCATATTAGTTTAATTATATAATCGCAACGCAGTTACGACATTTTCCATTTTCCACTTTGCATTTTACATTTAAAAACATCCCATCGTTCCTTGAACAATGGGATGTTTAATTTTATTTACTTTTCAGCTTTTCTTTTATCGAAAAATTTCTTTGTTTCTTTTGCAACCACACCTGAAAGTGCAAAGAGTGCAATCATATTTGGAATTGCCATAAGACCGTTGAAGATATCAGCAATTGTCCATACTGCTTTAATTGTCATATAAGGGCCAATAAACACAGCAAGGATATAGAGATATCTGAATACCTTTACAGCTTTTTTATTGCCTTTTGTAAGGTATTTAATACAGCTTTCTGAATAGTAATCCCAACCAAGAATTGTAGTAAATGCAAAGAATACAAGACAAATCATAAGGATGAATGATGTAACTCTTTCAGGTAAGAATGCAATGCCTTCACCAAATGCATATGATGTAACACCTACACCTTCAAGCCCTTCTACCTTCCATGCACCTGTAATGATGATTGAAAGACCTGTCATTGTACAGATTACAATTGTATCAAGGAATGTTCCAGTCATTGTAACAAGACCTTGTCTTACTGCAGAATTTGTTCTTGCAGCTGCAGATGCAATTGGTGCTGAACCAAGACCTGATTCATTTGAGAAAATACCACGAGCAACACCCTTTTGCATTGCAATAAACATTGTACCAACAACACCACCAGTTACTGCAGATGGATTAAATGCACCCTTAACAACAAGCTCAACTGCTGCTGGAATCTTATCGAGATTAGTGAAGATAAGAATGAGTGCAAATACAATATATGCAATTGCCATAAATGGAACAACAACTGTTGCAACCTTTGAAATTCTCTGGATGCCACCGATAACAACAAGACCTACACAAACAGCAAGAAACACTGATGCGATTACAACTGACCATGAGTATTCACCGATATGTGGAATAGTAACAGTATTTGCGTTATTTGCATCAAAGAATGAGTTAATTGCTGATGAAATACCATTTACCTGTGTAAATGTACCAATACCCATAAGACCAGCACATACTCCAAAGAACGCGAATGCCTTAGCAAGCCATTTCCAATTCTTTCCCATACCTTTTTCGATATAGTAGAAAGGTCCACCCCATGTGTGGCCATCTTCGTCAGTAACACGATACTTTACAGCAAGAAGACCTTCAGCATATTTTGTAGCCATACCAAGGAATGCAGCAACAAGCATCCAGAAAAGAGCACCAGGACCACCTGCGCAGATTGCAGTAGCGACACCGACAATGTTACCTGTACCAATTGTAGCAGAAAGGGCTGTGCACAATGCACCGAATGATGAAACATCACCCTGTCCACCTTCTTCTTCCTGTACCATCCATTTAAGTGCCAATGGCAAGTGAAAAACTTGTACAAGCTTTGTTCTGAAGGTAAGTAAAAGGCCACCTACCATAATAAGCACCATAAGTGGTACACCCCACACAAAGTCGTCAATTGCGACTAAAATGTCATTAAAATTCATTTCCATTCTCCTTTTCTTTCCGAAAAACAAAGGACCGAATGCACAAAATACACTCAGTCCTAAAAACTCTTAAAAAAGAAATTTCCGTCCTTTGACCTGAGAGATTAGCATTTTTTGCCTTGCACCTTCGGTATCCACATACTGTGGAATTCTCCGGAATACCGTCAACAGACAGTCAGGTTACCCTTTCAATCTGCATCATTCGGTATATATTAAATTTACTGGTTTATTGTAATACCAAATTAAAGCGTTGTCAAGATAAAACTTCATTTTTTTATGATAAAATATAAGAAAGTGCCATTATAAGTGTTTCATCGGCACCTTCACTTTTCAAAAGCATTATAAGTCCCAATAATAAAGCTCTATCAGGTTCATTAAAAAGATTCTCTATGTTATTCTTTTTAGTTTTCTCTATGGGTCTTACACTTTCTTTTTTCTTTTCATTTTGATTTTCTTCTGCTTCTTTGAAAAATTCCTTGAAGCTCGGATAATGATTATTTTGTGGGAAATTAGGTGGCATATTTGTCACCTTTGCCGTTATCGTTGCAGAAGAATTATTAAAGTCACTTTTAACTGGAGTAAGGTCAAACTCTTTTCTTGCCGACTGAGTTATAATGTCAGAATTTCGTTTCATTTCCTTGACTCTTTCCATTGCCTTTTGTTGCATTTTCTGTATTTCCGAGTATGAATAACTACTCATAATCAAAACATTCCTCTCAACAGAGGCAAAACCTCCATAAGTTGTAAAAATTTGACCGCCTCGTCAGCCCTTCGTTTTCTTTCATCACTTAGCATTGGTTTTAAATCCTGAATTAACCTTGTACGATAATCTTCTTTATTAAAACTTCCCATAAAACTCATTATTTTTTTCATCATTTCCCCATCTATGGGAAAATCAGGCTTTTGTTCCGCTTTTTTGGGGATTTCTTGTGGTTGAGTATTGCCGTTTTCAGTCAATGACTGGGCAATACTCTTTATTTTAGCCATATCCTCATCATTTATTGACGACAACAGATTTTCAATATCAATCATTCTTATCCTCCGTAAATTTCTTCAGCAGTTCCTGTGCTTTAGGTGTAGAAAGCAACTTTTTCAATGTTTCTTTATCGCTTAAAATCTCTTTCAATTTCTTATTCTGATTTGGTGTAAGATTATTCATAATGTAATCCTGTGCTTCTTCATCTGATTTTTTTGATTTTATACCTTTGATTATTTCATCAAAATTATTATTACTCATTGAAACCACCACCATAATATTATATAATACTATTATGCTAAGAAGGTTGGTGATATGATTGAGAATACTTGTTTTTTCCGACTCTCACGGAGATGTTTACACAATGAAAAAAGCCATTGAAGCACAACCAACGGCTGAAGCAGTAATCTTTTTAGGTGACGGATATGCAGATTTTGAAAAGTGCAAACCACTTCTTAAAGATAAAAGAATTTATTGTGTAAAAGGAAATAATGACTTTTACTGTGACTATCCGAGAAATAGAATAATTGAAGAACCTGGGCTTAAAATATACGTTACTCACGGTCACTATGAATATGTAAAAAGCGGTCTTGCAGGTCTTATATCTATTGCAAAAAGAAATAATTGTAATTTAGCACTTTATGGACATACACATATTCAACAAGAAGATAATCAAATGGGTATCAAATTTTTTAATCCAGGGTCAATACGAAACGACGAATATGGTGTTATTGACATTATTGACAATGGGTTTATATGTATCGGTATTAAATTGAGATAAAAATTGGGGACGGTTTTCACCGTCCCTTTTTTAATTCCTAATTTTCTTATAATCTTTAAAAAAACAAATCTGGAATACAATCGAATAAATTATAAGCAGTATTGTTATACCTAACCACAGTATATCACTTGAATTTTCATCAGTTACGGGACCCAAAAAAACATTACACAAAATCGGTGCAAGTGCAGGTATAAAACCAAGACACAATAGTCCTGTTGTTACTTTTGAAAAGTTCATACCGTGTAAAGAAAAGCCAAAAATTGATATAATAATTAAAGAAATACTTATAATAACTAATGGTATCATTCCTGATTCAGATTGAAATAAAAAAACAATTACTTTTGACAGCTCATCCTTTATTACGCTTGATGATGGTTCAATTTCTATGAAGTCACTTTGAAAAATTCCTACAGAATAGAATAAAATATAATAGAGATAGCATATTGAAAAAGCAATATTCAACCTCACAGCCATCCTTTTTTCTATCTTGTCCATAAGCTCATCTCAATTTTATCATCTCATAAACAATACTTATTGTCAAGCAATGATTTGTTGCATAAAAAAAAACACCCCTTGGGAAATTCCCAAGGGGTTAATTTATTGGTCTATTAAAGCCTTACCGCATTAGTCAGCGATGAGTTCGATGATGCACATTTCAGCAGCATCGCCTCTTCTTGGACCGGTCTTGATAACACGAGTGTAGCCACCGTTTCTGTCTGCATACTTTGGTGCTACTTCTTCAATCAATTTCTTTGCAACAGACTCTTTTGTGATGTAAGAGTAAACCTGTCTCTTTGAATGAAGACTGCTATCTTTAGCGATTGTAATCATTTTTTCAGCCATAGCCTTAACTTCTTTGGCTCTTGTTACAGTTGTTTCAATCTGACCGTTCTCG
>JAZQUC010000238.1:0-11508 GCA_045631075.1 Candidatus Fimenecus sp.
CGTCGTACAAAGGACGAAATGCCTGCTGACCCACAGGAAATTCTCGAATCAGAAGAAGAGGGCATAATTTATAAATTCCTTACAAACCCAATTGAATTTACAGGTGAAAACGGTAAGCTCAACGGTGTAATTCTTCAGAAAATGAAACTTGGTGAGCCTGACGAAAGTGGTCGTAGAAGCCCTGTTGCAATTGAAGGTGCAACAGAAGATATCAAGCTTGATAGCGTGATTATGGCAATCGGTCAGTATCCAAATCTCAATGGCTTTGAAACTCTCGAAGCAACTCGTAAAAATACAATTTCAGCCGACGAAAGCCGATTCACAACATCACTTGACGGCGTGTTTGCAGTAGGTGACGCAACTAATAAGGGTGCTGATATTGCAATTGCTGCAATTGGTGAAGCACAAAAAGCATCAGTTGTAATTGACAGATTTTTAAACGGTGAAACAGTAGGCTATAAAAAGCCATATTTCGTTGAACAGGATAGCAAGGCTATCGACTATTCAAAATTTGAAAAAATTGAGAGAGCAAAAATGCCACATATGAGCCCTGCCGACAGAAAAACTAATTTCAAAGAAGTCAATTTTGGTTTTACTGAAGAAATGGCAAAGAAAGAGGCAAATCGTTGCCTTGAATGTGGTTGCCATGATTACTATGAATGTAAGCTTATTTCTTATGCAAACGATTATGATGTAAAGCCATCAAGATTTGCAGGTGAAAAGCACAATAGAAATCAGGAAAATGCTAACGACCTTATAGCTCGAAATACTGATAAATGTATTCTTTGTGGCCTTTGTGTAAGAGTCTGTGAAGAAGTTATGGGTAAATCTGCAATCGGTCTTATCAATCGTGGATTTAATACTCTTGTTGAACCTGAACTTGGTAAACACCTCAAAGAAACAGAATGTATTGCTTGTGGTCAGTGTGTTGCTCTCTGTCCAACAGGTGCGCTTCGTGAAAAGACAGCATTTGCAAAGAGTGTTCCTGTTAAGGAAAACTCAAAAATTAGCATATGCACAAACTGTTCAAATCTTTGTTCAGTTGATTACCGTTATATCGGCTCAACAGTAACAAGAGCGTTACCTGTTGATAATGGCATTCTCTGTAAAGGTGGTCGTTTCAGCGTACTTAATGAACAGAAAAACACAACTGATTTTGATGCAGTACTCAATTCTGGTACAATTGTAATCAGCGGTAAAACTTCAACAGAAACTGCATTTGTTCTTAAAAAATATGCAGAAGAAAATAATAAAGAAATCTTCACAACTGCAAAAGAAACCGATGCAAACTACTACGCAATTTCAAAGCTTGACATTCCACAGTATAATGGAAATACAGAAAATGCAGTAGAAACTTACAGCTATTATGAAAACGGAACATTCTTCGATAAGTATGGCAATAAGAGAGAGCAAAACGCAATCTTCAACGGTGTTAGCCTTGCAGAATATGTAAACAGCAAACTCAATACACCATATAGTGACTTGAACTTTGAAGCAGAAAAAACAGTAAACGCAATTTCAACAGGCAAAGTCACAAACGAAGACATCATCAATGCAAGCAAACTTTTTATTAAAAAATAAATAACAACAGTAGGGCGGGGTCACTCGTCTCCCCTGAAAGGGGAGATGTCACCGTAAGGTGACAGAGGGGTTCTCGCCCTTTTTATTCGTAGGGGTCGGCGTCCTCGACGACCCAATATTTCGCGTAGTGCCTCTCCTTCCACCCCTGCAATTATGTCAAATTATAATTTATCGGGATGATATAAAATTAAAATAGGAACAAGAACCCTGTAGGGGTCATTCACGAATGACCCGTTCCAAGTGTGCTGGTAACCTCATTCGGGCGATATTCTCACCTGTCGGTTCGGTCGGTGCTTCTGCTTCGCAGAGGTGTCCACCGGACACCCGCACCGTGAATCGCCCCTACATTCCAACCACTTCAATTATATTGTAAGGGACGATGTCTACATCGTCCCGTTTTCTTTTATTGACAATCTAATTTTTAAATGCTATATTAAAATAAAATATTTAATGAAAGAGTGTTCTTATGAAAGATTATTATAATGAATATGTCAAATATGCTACACGTTTGATTTTGAATAACGATGATTATGGTAACAAATCAAAGGTTAGAGCACATAATGGAGCAATGAAAAAATTGTTGCTTCTTGAAAAGGAAATAATAGAAGCAAATGATACTTACTTGTTAGATAGATTTTTACAACATGAAGATGAAAGAGTTAAAATGAATGCGTGTGATTTGTGTGTAACTATGAATTATAATGTTGATAATGCATTACAAATTTTAAAGGAGCTTTGTGTTACATCTACCGAAGCCCCTATGATATTAGGTCACTGTATGAGATTCATAGAAAGTAACGGCACTTGTGAATATTAATTGTAGGGGTGATTCACGAATCACCCTTTTACTTTTTTGTAAATTATATGTAAATAAATAACCATTCTATTGCTAAAAAAATACGAATGTGATATTATATTTTCGGTGAATGTTTATGAGAATTACTGAAAAATTAATGGTTAAGGACCAGCTTAGTTCCTTTGAGGTTTTTCCTCCAAAAACTGACTCTGCCTTTGAAAGCATTGAGTGGTCAGTAAGGGAATTAGCAGCCTATAACCCTGATTTTATGAGTGTTACTTATGGTGCAGGTGGTGGCACAAGCCAATACACAACTAAAATTGCGTCACTTATTAAAAATCGACTTGATACAACTGCTTTGGCACATCTCACATGTGCATCAACACCAAAGGATAAAATCAAGGAAATTCTCGACACATTAAAGGAAAATCATATTGATAACATTCTCGCTATGCGTGGTGATATTCCTGTGGGTTATGAAAAACCTGACGGTGAATACTATGAATACGCTTATGAGCTTGTAAAGTACATTAAGGAATATGGGTATTTTGACATTGGTGGTGCTTGCTATCCTGAATGTCACCCTGAATGTGATAGTTTAGAAAAGGATATTGATAATCTTAAGCTTAAAGTTGATTGTGGCGTTGATTTCCTTATAACACAGCTTTTCTATGATAATGAAATATTTTATTCCTTTATGGAAAAAGTTCGCAAAAAGGGTATTTCTGCACCTGTTTTCGCAGGAATTATGCCTATTACAAATATTAAGCAAATTGACAGAATTATTTCTCTTTCAGGAACAAAATTACCAAATGAAGTTTCTGAATTTTTGGAAAAATATAAAGACAGTCCTGAAAATTTAGAAAAAGCAGGGCTGGATTTCGCAATAAAGCAAATCAACGATTTACTCGCAAACGGTGTAAACGGAATTCATATTTACACAATGAACAAACCGTATGTTGCACGAACCGTATTAAAGGGGATTACAAGATAATTTATGTTCGGATATGTGACTATCAATAAGCCTGAACTTAAAATTAAAGAATACGAAGCATATAAGGGTGTTTATTGCACTCTTTGTAAAGAAATGGGCAAGGAATATGGACTTTTGTCACGATTCCTTTTAAGCTATGATGGTGCATTTTATGTAATGTATAAATTGGGACTGTCACAGGATAAAATCGATGTTTCAAACTCCCGTTGCTCGTTTAATCCTTGCAAAAAGTGTATGAAAATTACATGTGAAAGTAATGTGTATAAACTTGCTTGTGCAATTACTGTGATTTTAGCATATTTTAAATTAGTGGATAATCTTCACGACAGTAAATTATTCAAAAAAATACTGTTATATATTCTCTATCCATACTTCTTTTTTATGGTCAGACGGGCAAAAAACAAATACCCAGCATTATTCGATATCGTTAACAATGGCATGACAGAACAGTTCAAAACAGAAGCCGAAAGTGGTGTTTCACTTGACAAATCAGCTCATCCGACAGGTGTGATTTTATCACAGCTTTTTTCATATGGTGAAGCTGATGAACGCAAGGAACAGACAGCACAATTTGGTTATCAACTTGGCAGAGTGGTATATTTCCTCGATGCATTTGACGATTATGAAAAGGATAAAAAAGAAAAAACTTTTAATCCATTTATAAACAGCAACAACGTTGTTGACGATGCCACCAGAATATTGAATTTATCAATCGGTGCGTTAACGGAAATTTTTAAAACACAGAAATTTAATAATTTTTCAACAATAATTGAAAATATTATATATGATGGTCTGTGTTTGCAAACGGACAGAATAACAAAAAAGCACAGAGGTGAAAAATGTGAATAATCCATATGAATATCTTGGTGTCAGCAGAAATGCAACTGAAAAAGACATAATGGATGCATACAGAAGAATAGCAGGTGAAATCACAAATTCTTCTATTCCTGACAGCGAAAAAACTAAACGAATGAACGAACTCAATAATGCCTACGATACAATTCTTAACGATTTGCGTGGCACAACTAATTATGCAAGAAATCAAAACAACAATTACAATGGTAATTCACAGTTTTCTGATGTTCGTCAATGTATAAATTCAGGCCGATTTGACGATGCCGAAACAATTCTTAACGGAGTACCGTCTTATATGATAAGTGCCGAGTGGCATTATCTTAAGGGTGTTATCCATCAGCGTCGTGGTTGGCTTAACGAGGCATATAATTGTTACCAGACTGCTTGCTCAATGGACCCGTCAAATCAGGAATACCGAGCAGCGTTCAATTCCCTTAATAACAACGCAAACGGTGGGTACAGAACTACAAGAAAATCGAGTGATGGTGATATTTGCAATATCTGTTCAGGACTTTTGTGTGCTGATTGCTGTTGCGAATGCTGTGGTGGGGACTTGATTCCGTGTTGCTGATATGAATAAAAGAAAACAGTTAGCATTTAAAGTTTCCCTTGGTGGCATTGTATCTGCTTTATCACTTGTACTTATGATTATTTCAGGTATTACCATAAGTATGGAATACGCAATTCCTATGATAACGGGAGCATTACTTATGATGCTTGTTGTGGAATTTGGTAAAGGCTTTGCAAGTGTGGTTTATATTGCTGTCAGTATTCTTTCATTGCTTATACTCGGCAATAAAGAACCTGCTGTAATGTATCTTATGTTTTTCGGTTATTATCCGATTATAAAAAGTGTTCTTGAAAAGAATTTAAAAAAATTATCTTGTTGGATTTTGAAATATCTTGTTTTTAATGTTTCTATGATAGCATCATATTTCGTTGTTATAAGGATTTTTATGATACCGTTTGACGATATGGATTCATTCGGAAAATTCGGAACGCTAATTTTATTATTAGCAGGAAATGTGATATTCCCATTGTATGATGTTTTATTAACGAGGCTCGTTTCTATTTATATTTACAAATGGCAAAAACATATAAAAAGGGTGTTTAAATAGGATGGCTAAAAACGCCGTGAAAAAAGAAAATAAAAATACTCACGAAGGACATCGTGATAGATTGCGTAAAAGATTTTTAGAAGAAGGACTTGAAAATTTTCAGGACCACAATGTACTTGAACTTCTTTTATTTTATTCAATTCCAAGAAAAGATACAAACGAACAAGCACACAGACTTATGGAAAGATTCGGTTCACTTTCAGGTGTTTTTAATGCAAGCTATGACGAATTATGCGAAGTTAAGGGTATAAGTGAGAATTCAGCAACACTTATTAAGATGATGCCTGAACTTTTCAAGAAATATGAAGTCGATATTGTTAAAAATGATGATGTCATTCTTGATAAAAGTGAATTGATTGCAAAATATGTTTCATCATATTTCAAAGGATTAACAACTGAAAAGTTGTACCTTCTGTGCCTTGATTCTGCGTGCAGAGTCATAAGCTTCAATCTTATCAGCGAAGGCATAGTCAATGCTGCACCACTGAATATTCGCAAAATTATGGAGTTAAGCATTAAAAATGATGCTGCACAGCTTATACTTGTACATAACCATCCGTCAGGAATTGTTGCACCCTCAAGAAATGATGTGGATGCAACAATGGGAATACAAAACATAATGATGAAAATGGGTATGAAACTCAGCGACCATATAATCATTGGTCACGGTGATGACTTTTTCTCATTCCGTAAAAGCGACAAATGGAAATATATCTTTCAATAAAAACTTAATATTGACTCTTGACATTTACCGTTGAATTTCATATAATATCAAGGTCACATAAATGCCGGTGTGATGGAATTGGCAGACGTGCTGGACTCAAAATCCAGTGGTAGCGATACCGTACCGGTTCGACCCCGGTCACCGGCACCACGAAAAAAGTCACTTTTGTCTACCGACAAAGGTGACTTTTTTCAATGATATCCGTTCCTTCGGAACGGATGATATATCTTCGATATGATATCGCTCTTCGAGCGATGATATACGCTTTGCGTATGAAGAAACGGATATTATATCATGCTTGCGAAGCAAGTATATCATACGGCTTTGCCGTATATCATATCGCGTTAGCGATATATCATTGAAAAAGACAACATTTTATGTTATAATTGAAGTATAGAAAGGTGGTTTTGATATGTTTAAGTGGATTTCCAACCTATTTAAACCAACCCCAGATAAGATTGAAGAACGGTTGTTATCGCTATTTGATTTCCTGCTGAACACTTACGGATTTTCTTATTCCAAAGAAGAATTGGGCAATGCCGTTGATAAAAATGGAAAGTTTATTTTCTATGGTCCCCTAAATGCTTATCAGTTTTATAACGAAAATTTGTGCATCAATATTTTGCACTTGGTACAGCGGGACGACTATAATGTGTATATCACTGACAAGAAAAGTGCAGATCAAGTTTTCATAAAAAACGGAACCGAGATCCCCTCTGAATTGGCGTATAATCTACCGTCACTTGCAGACGAAGTTAAACAAGCTGTTTTAAACCGCCATAAATGGCACGGATATAGATTTTAAGAGGGTTTTACGCACCTAATCGCTTTTTTACCTCCATTTACGCACCGTTATACTGCTCTTTCGCAGAAAAAAGCACTTCCGAAGAAGTGCTTTTTTCAATTATATTTGCCTTACGGCAAATGATGTAGTTCCACTAATGATGACGGCTATGCCTAATGATGTCGCTTCGCTAATATTTAGCAAACATCAATCATTGCGAATAAAATGAGCAACATCATTACACTGTCAGGTGCTACATCATTTCATCATAAAATAAAAATATATTTATTTACGCACTCCATTTGGAGTGCGATTTTTTGCATAAAAAAAGAAAATTCCCACACAATATATGCAGGAGGAATTTAAATGGATTTCTTAAAAGCATTTTTAATTGGTGGACTAATCTGTGTTATCGGTCAATTGCTCATTGACCTTACAAAACTTACACCTGCACGAATTCTTGTTTCATTTGTTGTAATCGGAGTAATACTTGGTGGACTTGGAGTTTATCAGCCTTTGGTTGATTGGGCGGGAGCAGGTGCAACTGTGCCATTGACAGGCTTCGGTAACACTCTTGTTCAAGGCACAAAAGAAGCAATTCGTGAAGACGGTGCATTGGGAATTCTCACGGGACCGTTATCATCCGCATCCGTCGGAATTACCGTTGCAATGGTAAGCGGACTTGTGGTGTCCTTTATAACAAAACCAAAATCCAAGTAAAAACAAAAAGGACTGCTCACAACGAACAGTCCTTAAAAAATTTCTTGTTTTAATTACGCAACAGTTTCTGAAACAAAGCTGTCATCACAGAATGAGCATGAAACATAATTTTCAGCATCATTACCGATTACAACTCTTTTGCTGTCAACATATTTTTTGATAAGAATATAAGCTGCAACTGCAACAGCAGCAATACCAACAATAATAGCAATAACTTTTAAAGCCTTTTTCATAAGTGAGTTACCTCCAAGAATTTTAATACAAATATATTATATATAAAAAGTAATAAAAAGTCAATGAATTATTTGTAAAAAGAAAAATGCCGAAGACTTTCGTCAACGGCAAAGAACTACGTAATCTGATTAAGCCTTGTTAAGCTTTGTAACGAGGGCAGACTTTTTACGAGCTGCATTATTCTTATGAAGAAGACCCTTAGCAGCAGCCTGGTCGATTTTCTTAACAGCAACCTTTACAAGCTCGTTTTTGTCAGCAGCATTTGTTTCAATAGCAACATTTGCCTTTTTGATAGCTGTTTTAAGAGCTGAGTTTGTTGACTTATTACGCTGAGCCTTTGTCTTGTTAACGAGAACACGCTTTTTAGCTGATTTGATGTTTGGCATATCGTTACACCTCCTTCGTTATTTACAGATACATATGTTACCACGAAATAAAATAAAAATCAAGTTATTTTTTCAAATTTTTCTAAACAAATAACAAAAAGGAGAAATATATGAATATAAGAACGGATATTGCGTTGGAAAGATACGATTTACTTCCCAAAAAGCACAGAAAAGGTGTAAAAGTCCGTAAATGGAAACAAAAAAATGTAGAAATTACAAAAGTTGAAATTACAAATGAAGACGGTGAGCAAGCAATAGGAAAACCTATAGGTAAATATTTTACCGTTGAATTACCGGAATTTTCTCACGAAAGTGAAATTATAGATATAAAACTTGAAATTATCACAAAAATTATAAAAGACTTAATACCAGAAAATACAAAAACATTTCTTGTGGCAGGAATAGGAAACGAAAATATAACACCCGATGCGTTAGGCCCCTTGTGTGCTGAAAAGATTTTCCCCACAAGGCATTTTGAAAGCTTTGCCGAAATTCAACAGCATTTGCCAACCCTTAATCCTGTTTCTTCCATTTCAACAGGTGTTCTTGGTCAGACAGGCATTGAAACTGCTGAATATATAACGGGTATAGTAAACCTTGTAAAACCTGATTTAGTTATTATGATTGATGCTCTTGCGTCGTCTGATTTGTCATCACTCGGAAGAACAGTTCAACTTTCCGATACAGGCATTTCACCGGGCGCAGGTGTAGGAAATTATAGGAAACGAATTGATAAAACCACTCTCGGAGTCCCTGTTGTTTCAATTGGCGTACCCACCGTAACCGATTTTCAGTATAACGAGTCAATGATTGTCACACCAAAGGATATTGATATGATTATTAGTCGAGCGTCATCCTTTTTAGCTCTTGCAATTAATTGTGCCATACAACCAAATATGGATGCTGAAACATTTTTGGCGTTATCATAAAAAACACAAATTCTGCATAAAGTTAAATGACTATTATGCAGAAAGAGATGATTGCTTGAAAAAAAGGACAAACAATCACAATGATTTTTTTGACTATCTTATTATATTTATCATACCAATCATATTGACTGTTTTTGTGTTTTCAACGGGTGTGGAAGAATCATTTGAGAAAATTTTAAATATGGGAAGCTTTCTTATGACTCTGCAACAGAATGAAAAAAGTGATAACACAGTAAAAACAGACAATATCAATGAATTTGCAGTATCGGATAATGTAACTGACAATAAAGTGAATTCATCATTTTTGTCAATTCCTGATGATGTTTTAAGTCTTATGGAAAAAGCAGAAAAGACCTATGCTGATTCATCAAATGACGGTAAAATTATCGAAAAGGATTGCAAAACTCATAACGCAACATCTGAATACAACGGAATTTATGTCCGTAATACCACTCTTGACCACCAGATAGATATCCCCAAATATCTGAAAGGAAAAGTCTATGCAGATATTGACAGTGATAAGCCGTCTGTGTTGATTTATCATACCCATACAACCGAAACATATGAACTGCTTGACAGAGGGTTTTATACGAATGAACGAAGCTCAAGAAGTGAAAATTCGAAAGAAAATATGATAAGAATAGGTGAGGAGATTTGTCGTACTTTAGAATCCAAAGGATATAAAACCATTCACGATAAAACAATATATGATAAAGAATACAATGGTGCTTACGACAGGTCTTTCGAGAATATCAAGAAAATTCTTATGGAAAATCCGTCAATACAGATTGTACTTGATATTCACCGTGATGCTATTTATCAAAAAGACGGTTCAAGAATAAAAACTGTAACAGAAATTAACGGTAAAAAGGCAGCACAGATTACAATAGTCAGCGGTTGCGAAGACGGAAATGTGACTGATTTTCCTAATTGGGAGAAAAATCTTGCCTTTGCCGTGCAATTACAAAATAAAATGAAAAATGATAATCCGACACTAATGCGACCGCTTTTGTTTTGCAGTCGAAGATACAATATGCATCTCACATCCTGCTCGTTGGTAGTGGAAATAGGCACAGATGCCAATACTCTCGACGAAGCTGTTTATTCAGCCAGACTTTTCGGATTATCACTTTCTGAATTTCTGGAGGATTATTAATGACAGAGCTTTCAAAAATATTAAAAAGTTATCTTTTGTGTTTAACACTTGTGATTTTAGTAACGCTTTTAATCTGTTCACTTTTTATAGCAAAAACTAATACGGATGTAATGCTTTTTGGTTGAAATCAGTTGCATTAAAAACATATGTCGTGTATAATTAAATTGTAAATTTATGAAAGGGTTATACACGAAAGTGTTGTATATTGATTATGAATTTTAAAGAAATCGGTAATAACGGACTTGTTGAAGGCTTTGCAGTCATTAAACAGTGCGATAAGAAAATGGCAAAAAACGGTAATTTTTATCTTGATGTTGTTTTATCAGATAAAGATGGTGAAATTTTTGCAAAATTGTGGGACTATAACGAAGCAACACACGGAAAATATGATAACGATTCATTTGTAAAGGTTCGTGGTATCATTTCACAGTATAACGGACACGACCAGTTAAAAATTGAAAGAATCCGACCTGTAATCGAAAGTGATAATGTTGATGTATCAGACTTTGTTAAATCAGCTGACTACACAGGTGAAGAAATGTTTTCACACCTTCTCTCACTTGTAAATGCTTTTAAGGACGAGGATTTAAAGAAAATTGTTTCATATCTTATGAATGAGAATAAAGAGAAAATTCTTTATTTTCCTGCAGCATTCCGTCTTCACCATGCAATCCGTTGCGGACTTTTAATGCATACAGCATCAATCGTAAAACTTTGTGAAAATGTATGTAAGGTATATCCTTTTGTTAATCGTGAGTTATTGATTTCAGGAGCAATTCTTCACGATATTGCAAAAACAGTTGAATTTGATGTTAAAGAAACAGGCATAGCATCAGGCTATACTGTTGAGGGCAATCTCATCGGTCATCTTGTAATGGGTGCAATGATGGTTAAGGAAGCAGGACAAAAACTCGCAATTGATAAAGAAAAATCAATGCTTTTACAGCATATGATTATATCTCATCACGGTGAGCCTGAATTCGGTGCAGCAGTAAGACCGCTTTTCCTTGAAGCAGAGCTTCTTTCACAGCTTGACTCATTGGATGCAAAGGTTTATGAGATTATGGAAGCAGTAAGTGGTATCGAAAAAGGCGAATTTACAAATCGTCTCTGGGCACTCGATGACAGAAAATTCTACAAATACAACGACGCAGAATTAAAAGTCGATTTGTTTTAATATTGTGCGGGACTCTGCCTCCCTTGTCAAAGGGAGGGGGACCGCGTTAGCGGT
>JAZQUC010000239.1:0-19555 GCA_045631075.1 Candidatus Fimenecus sp.
TGCTGTTAACTGTCCTTGCATCAGCTCTGAATTCGAAAATCCTGCAGGTGTTCCAATCTCAGCTTTCGTATTCGGTGGCCGTCGTGCAAAGCTTGCTCCACTCGTATATCAGTCACGTGACTGGAATCACGGTGTATTCGTAGGTTCAATCATGGCTTCTGAAACAACAGCAGCTGCAGCTGGTGCAGTAGGTGTTGTTCGTCGTGACCCAATGGCTATGCTTCCATTCTGTGGTTACAACATGGGTGACTACTGGCAGCACTGGATTAACATTGGTAAGACTCTTGACGCTGACAAAGCTCCAAAAATCTTCAATGTTAACTGGTTCAGAAAAGACGACGAAGGCAACTTTATGTGGCCAGGTTTCGGTGATAACCTTCGTGTTCTCGAATGGATTATCAAGCGTTGCGAAAACGAAGTAGACGCTCAGGAAACAGCTATCGGTTACCTTCCATATGCTAAGGATATCAACATTGAAGGTCTTGAAGGTGAAGTTACAGTTGAATCACTTGAAAGCATCCTTGACGTTGATAAGGACCTTTGGGCAGCTGAAGCAGAAGGCATCGCAGAATTCTACGGTAAATTCGGTGACAAGCTTCCTGAAGCACTCGTTGCAGAACTTGAAACACTCAAGGCTAACCTTAAATAATCAAACAAATAAATTAAGACGGAGTTTCGGCTCCGTCTTTTTTGTTGCATAATAAAAACTGTCGGTTACAAATCACAACCGACAGTTCTTTTATTTTATAAGTTTTTCAATGTCATTGAGTCTAATTCTCTTTGATACAATAAAGGTCTTTCTTTTTTGCTTGCCTTTATCTGTATCATATTTGCCTTCTTCCTTTATTTCAGGTGAAAAGACGCCATAAGAAGCAGTAACGATTGTACCGTCATTAAGTACTACATTTCCGCAATATCCTGTATCTGCATTTGCACTGAGTGATGGCTCATTCTGGTGGTCAAGATATGTATGTGCAATTTTGATTCGGTACTGACCCTCATTGCCTTTTTTTAGGTCATCATAAGTGCCTACCCAAGCAACCCAACCTTCAGAATACCAGGTCTTCATTCCACCATCTTTGCGCACTTGCTTGACCATTTTAGGATTACGCTCAATTGAACGGAATGTGATAAATAGTCTTCCATCATCAGTATATTCAGCCTTGTGACGCTCACCGTTAAGTGAAACAGGAGCTTCCACAGGCTTTGACCAGGTTTCACCTTCGTCCTGTGAAAAGAAAAGGAGAGATGTGTTTCTTTTTTTATTACAACGCGCAATAAGGCAAAGTTCATCACCCTTGCCACCATCTGAACGAATACATTCAACCTCGCAAATACCGGAATATGTTTCGTATTTACGATATTTTTTAAGATATGGTTCAGGCTTTGACCAGCTATAGTCACCGTTTTTGTCAAAAGTGAGAATTGATTTATAATTCACAAATCCACTATCGTGAAAAATCCCCATCCATTTATCAACAAATTCACCGTTTTCTTTAAGGCGAGTAAGTGAAGCCATAGCAACAATAGGAATCAGTGGCATTTCACTTTCTTTATCCCAAACACGCTTGAATTCTGTCCATGTTTTGCCTTCATCAAGGGAAATTGAACTGTTGAATCCGCCAGGAGTTGACATACCTGGCCATTGTGAGTTTGCTGAAATAAGAATGAGTTTTTCATCACCATTTTTGAACTGCAATCGATAAACAGTAGGTGTTTCAAGTGACTTTTCCCAAGATGCAGGTTGATTTTCAATGGTCTTATCGTAAGTGATGCCACCATTATCACTAATTTTTGAAATTATAGCACCCTTACCGTGTCCCTTTGGATAAAAGGTGAGTATATCACCGTTATTAAGAAGAACTGAATCAGGATGGCCAAGATATCCTGTATGGTCGTCAACTATTGTATAGTTATAAAGATATTTAAGTTCTTCTGGTGTGTCTTTTGGCATTACACTTAAATCAACAAAAGGAATTTTGTAATAGTTAACTTTTTTTGGAAAAAGTCTTTTGAAAAACATAATTATTTACTCCAGTTTTTCAATTTTTCACTTGCAAGATACGCAGCACCCATCATACCAGCCTTGTTACGAAGCTGTGCTTTTTCGATTCTTACGTGCTTATAGTTATCTTCAAGCTGTGCATTAACCTTTTCACGGATATGTCCAAGAAGTAATTCTTCTGACATAATTCCACCACCAAGAACAATAAGGCTTGGGTTGAAAATATAGCAAAGGTTACGAAGTCCCAATGCAATTTCATCTTCCCATTTATCGATTTCTTCTTTAATAACTGGGTTAGCAAGATTTTCAGGCTCGAAAATTTCTCTGCCGTTCATTGGCTTGCCCATTCTTTCTGAAACTGATGTTGTGAAAACACGACAAGCAGCATATGCTTCATAACAGCCGATTCGACCGCAAGTACAAGGTCTGCCGTCTTTATGAGTAGCCATATGACCAAATTCACCACCTGCGAATTTTGAACCACGATAAACATCACCGTTAATGAAAATAGCACCACCAACGCCCGTGCCGTAAGTAAGACAAAGGAAATCGCTTTCGCCTTTAGCAGCACCGAAATGAGCTTCACCGATTGCTGCACAGTTAACATCGTTATCTACTGCAACAGGAACATTGAATTCAGGTTCAAATGTACCACAAAGGTCAGAATAGTTATAGTTAGGAATGTTACCAACACCATCGTGAATAACGCCTGTGTTAACATTTACCTGTCCAGCTGTTGAAATACCAATCGCATCATACTGACCTTCATATTCCTTAAGCTTTGCTTCCATTGCACGAAGTACCATATTGTCAGTATCCTTGTATGTGTCAGTTGGGAATTCTTCTGAAAAAAGAACATTAAAGTTTTCGTCAACCAATCCGAATTTGATAGCTGTTCCGCCAACATCAAAAGCCATTATTTTCATAAAATATATCTCCTTTTTATTTCTTTAATTTTTAAAGATATTATTTAAAAGATTATATAATATATTTTCTAATTTTACAATAAAAATATATAAAAAGTTGTTAAAAACATAATGCATTATAAGGAAATTTTCACTTTGTCAAAAAATTGTCTGTATTTTTGTACAAAATGTTAAATTTTATTTTTTCTCTTGTATATTTCATTAAAATAGTATAGAATATATTTTGTTAATGTGAAGAAGTATGTTGTAATCAACATACCTTTTCATTATAAAAGCAAAAATGTTCGAAAAGGTGGTTTTTCCCATGGAAAACAACAACAAATCTCAGGCTGAGCTTTATCGTGAGGAACGCAAAGAAAGACTCGCTAAAGCTGCCGCAAAAAACGCAAAAAAATCTCCTATGAGTGTAAAGGCTCAGAAGACAGCTAAAAAGGTAATTTCAATTGTTCTTGCAGTTGTTATCGCTTTTGGTGCTTTCGCAGGAGTGCTTAACTTCTTTGACATTCCACAGAAGACAGTTAAGGTTTCAATTGATGGTGTTAAGGAAAAGATTTCTCTTGCTGAAATCAACTATTTCTATTTCCAGACTTGGATGCAGTCATTTAACACGGCTGCTCAGTATGAACAGTATGGTGAAGGTATGGGTCTTTCAATGACAGGCTTTGACTATACAAAAGCTCCTGACCAGCAGGCATACACAGAAGACCATGTTAACTACACAGGTGTTACTATGGAAGACCTTGGTGACATTAAGGAACCAACATGGCAGGATGTATTTACATACTCTGCTGTTTACCAGCTTGTAAATGCTAAATATGGTGCTGAAAAGGCTAAGGAAGCAGGCCTTGAACTTACAGAAGCTGAAATCAAGGAAATTGATTCTCAGTTTGAAGAAATCAAGAGCACAGCAAAGGAAAATGATTATTCAGTTAACAGATGGCTCCGTTTACAGCTTGGCTATGGTGTTACAGAAAAGTTAATCCGTAACATTACTGAAGAAATGTATCTTGCTCAGAAGTACTACGACAAGGTTACTGAAGATACAACTAATGCTGTTACAACAGACAGAATTAACGAAGAATACAAGGCAAACAAAGATGATTATGACATCGTTGACCTTCGTATCTACGCTTTCGCAGCTGATTTAGGTAGCAACCACACACATTCTGAAGGCGAAGACCACGAAAAGGAACACAAAGAAGCTGAAGCAAAAGCAAAGAAAAAGGCTGAAGCATTCCTTGCAAAGGCAACTGACGAAGAAAAATTCATCGCTGCTGCTAAGGCTGAAATTTTGACAGCTGATAACAAGAGCACAAAGGACCCTGATGCATCTACACTTGTTGAAAAGACAAAGTATGCAACTCTTACATCATCATATGGTGAGGCTGTTGCAAAATGGGCTTATGACGATGCAAGAAAAGCAGGTGAAGTTGCTGTTGTTGACAACGAAAACGGCACATTCTATGTTGTTATGATGAAGACTGTTGCTCGTAAAGATATGTCAATCTATTCAAGTGATGTAAGACATATTCTTGTTCAGTTCCCAGAAAAGAATACTGATGGTACTGCTACATCTGTTAAGGATAAAAACGGCAATACAAAGAAAAATATAACTGAAGCAACAAAGAAGGCAACAAAAGAAAAGGCTCAGGCAATTCTTGACGAATACCTTAAGAATCCAACAGAAGAAAACTTTGCAAAACTTGCTAAAGAAAAGACAGAAGACCCAGGTTCAAAGGACAAGGGTGGTCTTTACGAAGGTGTTATGAACGATGGTAAATATGTTAAGGCATTTACAGAATGGTCAATTGCTGATAGTCGTAAGACAGGTGACACAGGCATCGTTGAAACAGATTACGGTTATCATGTAATGTACTTTGTAAAGGCAGGCAACCTTAGCTGGTACCAGGCTGTTCAGACTGCTATCGTAGGTGCAGAAATCGAAAAAGGCATTGCAAAGGAACTTGAAGATTGTGTTCATAGTGTTAAGCTTGATTCATTCTCAATCAACTGGACACTCACAAGAGAAAACAAACACATTTCAACTATTATTGTAAACAACCTTGGCGGTAGCCATGCAGGTCACGACCACTAATATTTGATACAAAAAAATCCCTCGTAATCAATCCGATTACGGGGGATAATTTTTTATGTCTTATTTCTTTTTCTTAATAAGCTTTATTGCTCCATAAACGGCAGCAACTGTTGCTGCTACAGGAAGTACTTTTCGTTTTGCGATATCTTTTACCGCATCTACACTTGTTGGTGCGTAAGTATAAAAACCGTGTTTAAGTTTATTACCCACATCAAATTTTTCTAAATCTTCAACAGTAAAAGTTGTTGAAGTAAAATCAACAGGATTGCTTTCATCAAAATCGATGAGGCGTACACCTCGTTTTTTACCAGGACCATATACATTAAACCCACAGCCTTGAGTATAGCCCATTTTCATACCCTTATATTCACCGATAAATGAGTTGTTGTGGTCGTGTCCGAAAAGCATTAAGAACACATCGCCTTTTTCGTTCATAGCATCAAACTGACCACCATTTTCATTTGGTACGCTTGGTGTTTCACCGATAAATGAGCGGTCATTGATTACTACTCTTTCAGGATTCATAGAAAAGAATTTTCCGTCCCATTCACGATATCCTTGTGCACTGTTTGGTGTTCCTTTTGGAACTTCCTTTAACAGTTCATATATCTCATTAACAGGAATATGCTGGAAAACTACAGAAGGTACATAATCACCATTTTCATCCTTAAGCATATCTCTTGTATTCTTATACCATTCAAGCTGATTTTCGTGAACGTGGTCACAAGTACCGTCAAGAGTAGCAGTAAGGCTATCTATAAGATATACATTAAGCTTAGTCTTACCGTCATTACCCTTTATTTCAAGGTTGTGGTTGCAGTAACCGTCAATCTCATCATCAGCATTAAATGCCACACAATTTTCGTGTGAAGAATAAATTTCAAACTGTTCTTTTTTTGAAATTGAGAATGCCTGGTCATCGTGATTACCGAAAACAAATGTGAACGGAATTCCTGTTTCATCAAGCGGTGTCAGAAATTTATTGATACATTCCGTAACTTTTTTCTTGTTATCGCCACCCATAAGATTAAAACCATAGCCCTTGACCTGGTCACCTGTGAAAACAACAAGGTCAGGCTTTGTCTTTTTAAGAGCCTCTCGGATAAAACGAACTGTTGCATCAGATGTTCGTTGTGTATCCTGAACATCGGCAATCTGCATTATACGGAATTTTCCGTTATTGAACTTAAGTTCCATATTATCACCTCAATAATGCTATTTTATCATAATCAGATGTAAATAACAACACGAAAAAAAGAATATACTACACTATATCTACAAATTCTAATTTATAAAAAACTAAAATATATTACTCATTATCGGTTTTTCGCTACGGATTATCTGGCCTAATTCGTCAATAGCCAAATCAATTTGTTGTTCCAATCTTTCCATATTACCCTGATGGGCATATATGGGGAGATTTCTTATGATTTCTTCTAACTTATCAGTTTCGTCATGGTCGATAAAAGATTCTATTCTTCCGTGGATTTCATCCCAAATCACAATCAACTCTTCGCTTTTTTGTATAGCTTTATCTATTTGCTTTTCATTTGCATAATCTGACAGTTGAATAAGTTCATCTTCTAACTGACCACAGGTATTATTAACACAGAAAAATCCAACAAATGAAATAGTGATTGCTGTGAAGATGGATATGGTTGCTATTATAATTCGTTTCATTTACTATCCTTTTTTATAATATTTTTGTTACCGTTTTTATCTATTGTCATTAACATAATATTTTCTAAATTGACCTTGTCTTTCTTAAAAATCTTATGAAGCTTTTTTTCGTTCATTTTGCAAATATCAAAATCTTGTGAAATCATCTGACCGTCTGCAACAACAAGGCATTGGAGCTTTGTTTGTTGTGGGTTTATTTTTAAATCTTCGCGTGTGATGGATTCATATTCAGGTTTTAATAGTACGCTAATCTGACCGTTGGTTTCAACAATAGCATATTGCACTTGAGAAATATCAAAAACATCCTTCTGCCGAAGTGCTTCCAACAAATCGTCAATAGTAAAACGAAGCTGTTTAATCAGTTTCTGGTCAATTTTCCCATCGTTGATTATAATTAATGGATGACCTTGGATTAAATTGCGAAATTTAATACTTTTCATATTCAAAACAGATGCAAAAATTTCAAATCCTATAAGCAAAAAAACTGAAATAAGAGTATTGAAAAGGGGGACATTGGTTTCCTGAATCGGTATAGCAATTATTTCAGAGAGTAATAGCGTTATTACAAGTTCGGTTGGCTGAAGTTCACCAATTTGCCTTTTCCCCATTATTCGTACACTTGCGATAGCAACGATATAAAGAATAACCATTCGTATAAGAGTTATAAACATAAAATCACCATTAATATCTTTTGCCAATAATGACAGAATATTACTATATTTTAAGGTAAAGATAAAAATGGTGATTTTTTATGAGCAATGATTGGTTTGGAAAAAAAGTAGATGAAATTACAGTTGCTGAAAATAAGACGACAGAGAAAAAATATTTAAGCACTGATATGCAAAAAAATATAAGATATATAAAAGCACAATTCGGTGATGCCTTTGATGTGAAATACAGAAAATACAATGCACAGGGAAAAGAAATCTACTTTGTTATGGTTGACGGAATGTGCGACAGTCTTCTTGCAACAGAACAGGTTATTCTTCCCATAATCACAGCAGATTTTATTGATGAAAAAGGTGATAAACTGATTTATTCCGCCGCTGACAGAGTTTCAGCAAGTATCGATAAATCAATAACAAACGACCTTGACGAAGCAATTCGTGAAGCAATTTACGGTAGTATTTTAATGCTTACGGATGACGCTCATTTCACTGTAATGTTCGGTGTCCAGGGATTTCCTAAAAGGGCAGTTTTAGAGCCTGATACTGAAATGCAGGAACGAGGTTCTCGTGAAGCCTTTGTAGAAAGTTTTAAAGACAATGTGACAATGATTCGTCGTCGTGTCCGAAATCCTGTTTTTAAAACTCAGGTGGTGGAAATTGGTTCAACGTCAAGAACAAGAGCTTGTGTATGCTATATGTCCGACCGAGTAGATAAGGATATGCTCGATAATGTGGTAAAAAGACTTAAAAATTCCACAGTTGATACAGTTCTTGGTTCAGGATATATGCAAAGCTTTCTTGATACCAAATATGCGTCTATTTTTAGTGGTGTGGGCTTTACACAACGACCTGATGTGCTGACGGCAAAAATCAGCGAAGGTAAAATCTGTGTTATCGTTGACGGTACACCAAATGCTCTTATTGTGCCATATCTTTTTATCGAGCATTTTCATTCAATGGACGATTACCTTAAAAGACCATATTACGCAACCTTCATTCGAATTTTAAAGCTTGTTTCATTCATATTCAGCGTGTTTTTACCAGGACTTTATGTGGCTGTCTGTACTTTTCATCAGGAAATAATCCCTGAAACAATGATTTTCGGCATAACGGGACAAGAAAGCAGAACACCGTTACCCGTAATGCTTGAAGCCTTGCTCATTCATCTTATATATGAAATTGTTCGTGAAGCAGGACTTCGTATGCCTAAAAGTGTAGGTCACGCAATTTCAATCGTTGGTGCTTTGGTAATCGGTGAATCAGCAGTAACAGCAGGAATTTTATCAGCACCAATGCTTATTGTTGTGGGACTAACTGCTGTCAGCTCCTTCGTCGTTTCAACACTGTATGAGCCTGTTGCGATTTTACGATTTACATTTATTATTGTTGGTGGACTTACGGGACTTTACGGAATAATGCTATGCTTTGCAGCAGTTTTAATCAATGCATCGGCAATAAATCCTTATGGTGTGCCATTCACATCACCAATGTCACCGACAAAAATCGGTGCGTGGCGAGATATGATTTTTCGTGCTGATTGGAAGATAATGGGTAAAAAACGAATGAAAATTGATAAGTTGAGGAAATAGAATGGAAAAAACAAAAGGAAAAATCAGCGCATTTCAATTTTATGTAATGCTTTTTTTGTCGCGCACCTTGACAACCGTCACATATCTTTCGTCATATACGGAAAATATAAGGCTTTCTGATATGCTTGTGCAACCCATATTCAGAATAGCCATCGGAACGATTATTATGTTGCCTGTATTCCGACTTTACAGAAAGCATAAAGATAAAAATATTCTTGAACTTCTAAATGAAAAATCAGAAACACTTGCAAAAATAGTTTCAATAGTATTTGTAATTTATTTTTTCTATTTTACTGTTGTTACATTGGCAAGGCTTGACCTTTTTGCTGGTACAATCGTATTTCCTGAAACCGATGTGGAATATATGCTAATTTTTGCAATTATCCTTTGTTGTTACGGTGCTTATCTTGGACTTGAACCATTGGGACGAAGTTCAGTGATTTCAGCCGTACTTGTGATTCCTGCATTGATTTTTATAATGCTCACACTTGTGAATAAAGTGGATTTTCTAAATTTAACACCTGTTTTTTATAACGGAGTTTTACCTGTTGTAAAGGTTGCAGTTGATTCAGTGGGACAAACTGTTGAATACGGAATAATCGCACTTATGATACCGCGTGTAACAGGGAAATTCAGAAAAGGATATTTCATCTGGCTTTTCTCACAAGTATTTTTAATGGCACTTATGTTCTTTTTTGCTTGTACAGTTATGGGTAATTTTGCGTCAACTCAATTGTTTCCATTCCACACAATGGCTTCTTTGGCTGAATTTTCAATGTTTACTCGACTTGATGCCGTTTTCACAAGTGTATGGATTATGTGTGCATTCATTAAGGCAGGACTTCTCATATTCTTACAGACGGATATTCTTACAACCTATTTCGGTCATTTTAAAAGAGTTTATTATATTGTGGCAATCGGAATACTCACAATAATTGCAAATCTGTTTATCTCACAACAAGTACAATGGTTCAATATTGCAGATAACAGTATAATAAAGATTATTATTACAGGGTTATCTGTGTTGATAATTCCTTTGTTCACATTGATTTTAGGAAGAAAGGGGAGAGTAAAATGCGAAAAGCAATCATAGCCCTTTTTGTGTTTCTTATGGCGTTTTACACATTTAATTCAGAAGAAATTTATAAAAAGGATATCCGTAACAGACTTGTTATTCAAGGAATAGGTATTGATGTTGAAGATGATGAAAAATACGCTGTCACAATTCAGGCAATCGACACAAATTCACAATCTGCCACATCCTCTGACGGTGCATCTCAACCACCCTTGAAAACCTATAAAACAAAAGGTGACACCATATATACAGCGCTTAAAAGTGTTACTGAAATAGAAGGCAAAATTCCTTTGTATTCGCAGAACAGAATAATAATTTTAGGCAAAAGTATAACAGAGGAAAATATGTCAGATGTAATCGACTTTTTTGTCCGTGATGTGGAAAACAGCTCGTCAGTTTATATTGCTGCCGCTGAAAAAACAGCAGGAGAAATTTTAGAAGCAAAAAACGGACAGGAATATATAAGTGCAAGAAGTATTGAAACAGGTATAAGCTCATATGAATATGATGCAAGAATTTTTGAACTTCAGCTTTTTGACCTTATAAACAGATATAATTCAGGTACAAAGGATTTTGCAATGCCACTTTTATCTTTAAAAGATGAAAACGGTGAAAAGAGCGTTGAAATATCAGGCACAGCACTTTTCAACAGTACAAAATACCGTGAAAAAATTTCAAAGGATGAAACCATATATCTCAACATCCTTAATGACAAGCTTAAGAATACAGCACTTGCTTATGATATAGATAACAATAAAAAAGTGTCACTTAATATTGTTGACTCAAAAACCGTTCGTAATGTCTCAATTAAAAATGGTCAGCCTGTATTTAAAATTAAAGTGAAAATGGAAGCAGATATCTCTGAAATCAGTGGTGGCGTTTCTTCTGCTATGAAAGAAAAAGATATTGAAACAATTGCTCTTATAGGTGAAAAATATATAAAAAAAGAAACAGAAAACATAATTTCATCACTTTATAAAGATTACAATAGTGATTCAGTGGGACTTGCAAGATTAATCTATATCTGCTATAAGGATTTCTATAAATCTAACGAAAAAAATCTCGACTCCGTTCTGCAAAACAGCATTTACGGAGTCGAGGTGGATTTAAAAATAAGAAGAATAGGTCACGAATTTATAACATAAGTTCGCCTGTGTTAGAGTCAAAGCAGAGTCGTTTTTCTTCCTGATTTTCAATGTATTTAATTTCAATAAGCTCTTTTGTAATAAATTCAGCAGAAATAAGTTCAGGCTGATTGCTGTTGAAGATGCTTAATAACACATCCATCTTTTCACGGTTATAATCGCCAACATTGTCGGATGTGAAAAGAAGACTACCAAAAATATGATTAACAGTTGCAGAGATTTTTCTCTGTGTAAAGCCCATTGTCATATTGTTATCACGAAGAAGGAAAACATCAGGGTCATTAATGAATGCTCTGCCATTGAGCCCACGACGGAAAATTGTGTTCCAAAGGGTTGTTCGTGTGCAAACATCTTCAAGTATTCTTTTATTGCTGTCCCATGTAAGACCGATATCAGCACCAATTCTGCAATAATCAACCTTACCAAAAGCAGGAGCAAGTGGTACACCGCAACCAAGAATAAGCTTGTCACCAACACATTCACGGATAAAGTCCATAGCCTCGCACATTAACTGACCACGGGATTTACCGTTTCTTGGTACAGTACAGGTTGAGTAAAGAAAGTCGAGCTTAACCATATCATAGCCCCAATCGTTAAGCACCACATTGAAGAAGTTACGGATATATTCCCTGACTTCTTCTTTTTCTGTATCAAGACCGTAGAAGTTACCCCAGTTGATACCACAAAGCTTCTTTCTGCCATGTTCATCACGGATAAGCCATTCAGGATGCTCTTTTGCAACCATTGAATTAACCTGACATGAAAGGGGAGCAAGCCAAAGTCCTGCTTTCATACCTTTTTCGTGAATTCTGTCAGCAACATATTTCATTCCGTTAGGGAATTTCTTGCTATCGATACTGAGCCAATCACCAACAGCTGTCTGGTACCCGTCGTCAATCTGGAAAATATCAATTTTTGAATTCACTTTTGAAAGTGATTCAAGGTCAGTTGTAACGATATTTTCTGTAATATTCTGATAATAGTTGTACCATGTTGTA
Organism: Candidatus Fimenecus sp.; assembly: GCA_045631075.1. Lineage (GTDB taxonomy): Bacteria > Bacillota > Clostridia > Oscillospirales > Acutalibacteraceae > Fimenecus. The sequence continues at coordinate 12,182 of JAZQUC010000239.1, forward strand.
TAACCGTTTGTTCTACCAACTCTTGGCGCAGGGATGTTCATTGCAGAAAAATACTTGTCATAAACATAGTTTTCCTTGCCACGATAGTTAACAATATCAATAAGAGTGTATTCCTTGTCGATTACAACACCTTCAAGGTCACGCTCAAAAATCAATTCTCTGTCAGGAACATTAGCACGGATAATTGTGTAACCAAAACGCTCACTTAATGAACCGAAAAAGTCAAACTCGTCAAGATTGCGTACATAACCATATGAAAAACCATGGAAACAACCTTTTCGTTTATCATATTTTACAAAATCATAGTCACCATAAGGAGATGTAGGTGCAAATCGTTTTATAACCTGTTGCTTGAAATTAAGAGCAATCGGTTCGTCATCAATAAAATGCTCGCGACATTCTGTCCATGACTGGAATCCGTTAAGGAAAATTCTGTCATTGCTACGAAAATCATAAGGCACAGTCATTTTGAATGTAACCTTTTCTAATGGTACCAATGGCGTAACATCAAGCTTAATGTGGCTTTCAAGAGCAGTATAATTAATTTTGAAATGCTCAGTTTCAAAAACATTGGTCTGATAAAGTACTTTATCAACCATATATTCAATGTTAATCTTAAAGCGTTTCATAGTGTAGCATCTCCTTTTAAGAGTATATAAAAAAATTATAGAACAAATTCCACATAATTGCAATACACAAATACCAGTCAAAATGATTATTTGCATCATCTCAACAAATTATAATTTATAGGGGAAAATAATTCGTAGGGGTCGGCGGGTCTCACCTGCCGGTTCGGTCGGTGCTTCTGCTTCGCAGAGGTGTCCACCGGACACCCGCACCCCACATCCGCCTGCAATAAGTGAACAGCATACTTTGGAACGGGTCATTCGTGAATGACCCTACAATATATCAAATCGGTCACCGTGTAGGGGTGAGTCTCCGTGCTCGCCCGTGGTTAACAGATAAACTTACGGGCAGGCACAGAGACCTGCCCCTACATTCCAACCAAATTAATAATATTGTAGGGGCTGACGACCACGGCAGCCCGAAATAAGTGTGCAGAAAAACCAACAACGGGACGATGGGGGCATCGTCCCCTACATACATAACCATATTGGTTAATATTTATAATCGCAACGCAGTTCCGAAATTCCGAATTACGCATTACGAATTATTATCTCTATAAACTCCCAATTTATCTTTGATTTCATTGACATTCAAGAGTGTTTATTGTAATATTATCATATCTAACTATGTCCGCAGGGGAGCGAAATTTATGACTATTAAAGAACTTTTTGAATATTGGTGTACATTTGATGATGACACAAAAGACGAACTTGTGTCAATCACTGATGAAAAGGAAATTGAAGATAGATTTTATAAGGAATTAGAATTCGGTACAGGTGGTCTTCGTGGCATTATGGGTGCAGGACCAAACCGAATGAACAGATATACAATTGCAAAGGCAACAAAAGGCTATGCTGATTACCTTAAAAGTAAGTTTAACGGTGAAATCAGCGTTGCAATTGCATATGACTCACGAAATAATTCACGATATTTTTCAGAAGTTGCAGCGGGTGTGCTTTCAGCCAATGGAATCAAAGTTTATATTTATGATACACTTATGCCAACACCTGTTTTGTCCTTTACAGCAAAGCATTTAGGCTGTAGCGGTGGTATTGTCCTTACCGCAAGTCATAATCCAAAGGAATATAACGGATATAAAATTTACGATGAAAAAGGTTGTCAGTTAGTACCACAATATGCAAGTCAGGTTATTGAATTTGTAAATGCAGTTACAGATTTAAAATCAGTAAAAGTTGATGATTTTGACAGTGCAGTTGAAAGTGGTAAAATCGTTGTAATCGGTGATGAAGTCCTTCAAGCATTTATTGACGAAGTTAAAAAACAGTCAATTTACGAAGAAAAATCCGACCTTAAAATTGTTTATACACCACTTCATGGTACAGGTAATATTCCTGTAAGAAAAGCAATTGAAGGTATGAATATTTCAATTGTAAAGAGTCAGGAATTGCCTGACGGTAATTTCAGTACAGTCCGTTCACCTAATCCTGAAGAAAAGGATGCTCTTACAATTGCAATAGCACAGGCAAAGACGGAAAATGCAGATTTGGTGCTTGGTACTGACCCTGACTGTGACCGTGTCGGTATTGCGGTTTTACATAATGGTGAATATGTCCTTATGACAGGTAATCAGGTTGGTGCTTTGCTTGTTGATTTTGTTCTTTCAAACAGAAAAGATACTCTTAATGAAAAATCAACACTTGTAAAAACCATTGTTACAAGTGAAGTTGGTGCTGATATAGCAAGAAGCTATGGACTTCAGGTAGTTGATACCCTCACAGGATTTAAGTACATCGGTGAACAGATTGGAAAATATGAAATCAGTGATGATAAAGAATTCGTAATCGGATACGAAGAATCTTACGGTTATCTTATTGGTACTCACGCTCGTGACAAGGATGCGGTTGTTTCTTCAATGCTTATCTGTCAGATGGCAGCATATCACAAAAACAACGGCAGAACACTTGTTGATGCACTTAATAAGATTTACGATAAGTTTGGTTTTTATTTTGATGCACTTGATACTTTCGTGCTTAAAGGTAAGGACGGTGCAGAAAAAATTCAAAGCATAATGACTGATATGCGTGAAAATGGCAAGTCACTTTTCGATAATATCAAAGATGTCCTTGACTATTCAAAGGGTATTGACGATTTACCAAAGGAAAATGTGCTTAAATACACATTTACGGACGGTAGCTGGATAGCAATAAGACCATCAGGCACAGAGCCAAAGCTTAAGGTTTACTATTCAATGTGTGGTGAAACAAAAGAAATTGCAACTGAAAAATTCGAAAATATCCGTACAATTTTAAAGAATGTAATTGAGGGCTGATTATGAGAGATTATATTGACAGAGTTATAAAGCCAAAGCTTCAGGGTGACGGTGGTGAAATCGACTTCGTTTCTTATAAAAACGGTGTTCTTACTGTACTTTTACAGGGTGAATGTTCAAAATGTCTTATCGTTGACCGTTGTATTTCGTGGATTGAAAGCGAAATTATGCGTGATATGGGTGAAAGTGTAAAAATAGTTGCACAGAAGAAAAAGCCTTTCTTCTGGGATAAGGACTAAATTCAAGGTGGTGTGAAAATTGGCACATATTAAAGTTGTAAGAAGAAGTATGCGTCCTGAAGAGTGGACAGATTTACGCTTCGGTTGGCTTAAAAGATACATATACGAAGAAAAGTATGAAATCGAAAATTTAAAAGTTCGTGATGCTCGTCAGGTTGCTGAAATGCAGTACGAGTACTATCCGGAAGGTTGGAGAAATCTTCAAAAAGGTGATATGTATTTCACCCCTGACGGAACTGCATTTTTTGAAGCAGAAGTTGTTATTCCACAGCATTTACGAAATAAAGAATTATGGTTTTCACTTAAAACTGCTGCCGAAATTATCGTTAAGGTAAATGGCAAATATGTTGGTGGTGTTGACCCTAACCGTGACAGAATTCTTTTAAGTCCATATATCAAATCAGATGTTCTTCATTTTGAGATGGAGGGCTATAATCGTTCAAAGCCTGACGACGAAAGAAACCCTGAATCACTTTCAGTCCGTGGATGTCGTCAGATTTTCGAGGGAGCTTATCTTGCTACTATCAACCATACGGTTCTTGATTTGGTTTATGACCTTGAACTTTTACTTGATATTGCAAAAAGCGACCTTTTCAATGAAGATTATCGTGCTTTTCTTAATCGTGAAATCAATAACGCTCTTAATCTTATTGATTTTGACGATTTGAAGACAGAAGACGTTGCAAAGGCAAAGAAATATGTTGACGAAGTAATCTATGCAAATGACGATTATAAAGGTAACGGTGACGTTGCTTTGATTGCTCATTCACACCTTGATATTGCATATTATTGGCGTCGAATTCATTGTGTACAGAAAAATCTTCGTACAATTCTTATTCAGCTTCGTCTTATGGACAGATATCCTGACTTTAAATACACTCATACTCAGGCTTATACTTATGAAATGCTTGAAAAGTATTACCCTGATGTGTTTGCAGAGCTGAAAGAGAAAATTGCAAAAGGTCAGTTTGAGCCTGTTGGCGCTATGTATGTTGAGCCTGACTGTAACATACCTTGTGCAGAAAGTCTTATCCGTCAGTTTATGTATGGTCAGCATTATTTCCGTGAAAAGTTCGGAAAAACAATTAAAAATTGCTGGTTGCCTGACGTTTTTGGTAACTCTTGGATTTTACCACAGATTCTTAAAAAAAGTGGTGTTGATTACTTTGTTTCAAACAAAATGTCAACCTGGAATGATACAAACAGATTTCCACATAACAACTTTATCTGGAAGGGTATTGATGGTAGCGAGGTTTATGCTTGTGTACCACCAACACACTTTATAACCTGGAATATGCCATCACAGATTCAGGAAAACTGGGAAGCATATCAGGATAAAAATCAAGGCGGACAGACAATGTCTATGTTTGGTTATGGTGATGGTGGTAGTGGCTGTACTGAAGAAATGATTGAGGTTATGCACCGTTTTGATAAACTCTCGATTATGCCAAAAACTGAGCATGTCAGCGGTCAGGAATTCCTTGAAAAGAATTTAAAAGATAACAAAAATCTCGCGAAATGGGACGGTGAACTTTATCTTGAAATGCATCGTGGTACATTCACCACAAAGTCAAAGATGAAGCGATATAATCGTCAGCTTGAATATAAGCTTCGTGAAGCTGAAATTATTTCAACCCTTCGTCATTTAAAGGGTGCAAAGTATCCCCACGACGAAATTCGTGACATTTACAAAAAGTTACTTATAAATCAATTTCACGACATTTTGCCAGGTAGCCATATTACACCTGTTTATCGTGATGCTATGGCTGATTATGAAGAAATTGAACAAAGAGTAAACAAGATTATCGGCACAGGTGAACAGTATTTCAATTCACTTAATTTCCCTCGTACTCATCTTACATTTATTCCTGATGAAATGGGTAATAGCACTCGTTACGGCAAAAAAGGTAATTGGGTTATTCCAAATCTTCCACCACTTTCTTGTGGTGAAATTGAAAAGCAAGAATTCAACGAAGAATGGCTTACAATCGGTGAAAAGGTTGTAACACCATTCTATGAAATTGCGTTTAACACAGACGGTAGTATTGAAAGTCTTTACGACAAAGAGCTTCAGCGTGAGTGGGTGAATGGTGAGTTTAATAAGCTTAAACTTTATAAGGATAACCCTGGTGTATATGATGCTTGGGATATCTTGCCTAACTATACGGACCGTGAAGTTGATGTGCAAATTCTTTCACCACTTAAAACTATTGAAAAGAATTCAGAAGTTGTGTCCTTTGCCTGCACACTTGCAACTGAAAAGAGTACATGGAAACGAATTATCCGAGTTTTCCGTCAGTCCCGTGGTATTGAAGTAGAAAATATCGCTGACTGGAATGAAAAGCATGTACTTGCAAAAGCACAGTTTGATTGTAATGTTCTGACCCGTAAAGCAGTCTGTGATACAAGTGCAGGATTTGTTGAAAGAGAAACTCATAGAAATACAACATGGCAACAAGCTCGTTTCGAAGTTTGTCATCATAAATGGGTTGATATGGCAGAAACTGACGGTGGTATTGCTCTTATTAACGATTCAAAATACGGTATTGGACTTCTCGAAAACTCAATGAGCTTAAGCCTTCTTCGTGCAACTGTGCGTCCTGATGTTACAAGTGACCTTGGACATCACGAGTTCAGCTATATGATTTATCCTCATGGTGACGATTTTGTGAAGGCAGAAATCAATAATATTGCATTTGAGTATAATATTCCAATCAGTAAGGCTGATTTGACCTGTGAAAATTCATTTGGTGAACTCTATATGCAGACAATGAAGATGAGTGAAAAAGGTAATATGATTGTTATCCGCCTTTCTGAACAGAACGGAAAACGAGGTAGAATCAAGCTTGGTGGCAAGGTTAAGATTCTCAATTTCCTTGAAGATATTGTTGATGTGTCCGATACAATCGAATACAAGCCTTTTGAAATTATTACAATAGGAATCCCTTATAACAAGTAAAAAAATGCGTTGTGCAAATTAAGCACAACGCATTTTGTTTATATATTGATATTTTATGAAATCTGTTTTTGTTCTTTCTTTGCACCGATTTTCTGGATAATAAATACAAGAACAATAGTTGCAAGACCAATTGCGTCAGTTGCAATACCAGGGATAATCATGCAAAGACCACCTGCAAGAGCAAGTATTCTTTCAACCCAGGACATATGCTTGAACATATATCCTTCCATACCTGCAGAAACGATATAGATACCACAAAGTGCTGTGATAACAAGAAGCACGATTTCGTACCAAGGTTTATCAGAACCGATAATAAGCATTTCAGGGCTGAAAGCAAAAATGTAAGGAACGATAAACGCTGTAATTGCAAGTCTTGTAGCTGTAATACCTGTTTTAAGTGGGTTAGACTTTGCAATAGCTGAACCTGCATAAGCTGCAAGAGCAACAGGAGGAGTAATATCAGCAACAATACCGAAGTAGAATACGAACATGTGTGCAGCAAGTACAGGAAGGCTAAGACTACGCATAAGAATAGGAGCAACCATAGATGCCATAATAACGTAGTTTGCTGTTGTTGGAACACCCATGCCAAGAACGATACACATAAGCATTGTAAGAGCCAATGCAAAAATAGGATGAAGCTGTGATGCTGACTGTACAAGTGATGAAAGCACATTAGCAAGACCTGTCTGCTGAACCATAGCAGAAATACAACCTGCAACTGCACAAGCAAGTGCAACACCGATAGCATTCTTTGTACCGTTTGCAAGTGACTGAATGTAAAGATTAATATCAAATTCCAATTTCTTGTGAACAATTGACTTAACAAGGCTTTCAACAAGCTTAACACCGATTGCAACAAGGATAGCAATAATAGCAGCCTTAGCAGGTGAGAAGTAGTTCATTGCAGTAACAAGAGCTACAACAGGGAGAAGAAGATATCCCTTTGAAATAACAAGCTTAAAGAAGTTAGGGATAGATTCTTTAGGAAGACCTTTAAGTCCAAGTTTCTTTGCTTCAAAGTGAATCATCATAAAGATACCTGTGAAGTAAAGTACAGCAGGAAGAATTGCAGCAATAGCAATCTGTGCATAAGGAAGACCTGTGTATTCAGTCATAAGGAAAGCAGCAGCACCCATAATAGGTGGCATAATCTGACCACCTGTTGAAGCAGCAGCCTCAACTGCAGCAGCAAATTCAGGTTTGTATCCGCAACGTTTCATAGTAGGGATTGTAACAGAACCACTACCAACTGTGTT
>JAZQUC010000240.1:0-2559 GCA_045631075.1 Candidatus Fimenecus sp.
GAAAATCTCTGGAGAGTAAGAAAAGAACTTATTGAAGAACATAAAGGAGTTAAGAAATAATGAATATATGGCATGATATTGACCCTGCAAGAATTACAAGAAAAGACTTCGAAGCAGTAATTGAAATCAGTAAAGGCAGTAAAATGAAATACGAGCTTGATAAGGAAACGGGCCTTTTAAAGCTTGACCGTGTTCTTCACACATCAACTCACTATCCTGCAAACTATGGCTTTATTCCAAGAACATTTGCTGACGATAATGACCCATTGGATGTGCTTGTTCTCTGTTCAGAAAAGATTGAACCAATGGCACTTGTTCGTTGCTATCCTATTGGTGTTATTTCTATGGTTGACGGTGGACATGCTGATGACAAGATTATCGCAATTCCGTTTGGCGACCCAACATACAGTGGTTATAAGGATATAAGTCAGCTTCCAAGACACATTTTTGATGAGATGACTCACTTCTTTACAGTTTACAAAATGCTTGAAAATAAAGATACTGCTATTGATGAGGCAAAAGGAGTTCTCGCAGCAGTTGATATTATTGAAGACGCTATCGATGGTTACAAAAAGAACTTTGTAAAATAAAAAATATGCTTTTGCACCTTATTCCAAGGGGAATAGGGTGCTCTTTTTATACCTTTTTTGTGTTTGTAAATAATAAACAAATAAATATTTCAAATTTTGTAGAAAAATGCACAAAAATATTTATAAGTACATCTTGACTTTTTTCTGTTTCATATTGTATAATGAATTCATCAATGTGGGGGTAAATTACACCCAAATTGTGACCAAATGTGGAAATAGCAGAAAATTAACTATGAAAGGAGTGGACAAAATGTCATTTATAGGCATATATTTTCATAATCTTGATGCTAAAAATCGTTTGTTCATTCCTGTAAAATATCGTGATGACCTTGGTGAGAAGTTTGTTGTTATGCCGGGTCCTCATGGCAATTTGTGGCTTTATCCTACAGATGTGTTTGAAGGAATTGCTGAACAGTACAGAAAAACTCATACTCTTGAGGAACAAAGTAATTTCTTCAGCAGCGTTTCAAACGGTAGTGTTGATAATCAGGGACGACTTAACATTGAAACCCGATTCAAAGAACACGCAAGCCTTAAAAAAGAGGTTGTGTTATCTGGTGGTGGCAAAAGGGTAGAAATTTGGCCAATCGAAAACTTCAGACCGGGTAAAGTCGAACTTAAAGATGCAATTGATTATTCTGCAAATGTTGATTGGTAATAAAAAATATGGAATTTAAACATATATCAGTTTTATTTGAAGAAACGATTGATTCGTTAAATATTAAAAAAGATGGTTTGTATGTTGATTGTACTTGTGGCGGAGCGGGGCATTCAAGAGCAATACTTGAGCACATCCCGGACGGTGTTTTAGTCGCTGTTGACCGTGACCCCGACGCCATTAAGGTAATTACTGAAAGAATCGGCAATATGCCACAGGTGGAAATTGTCAATAATAATTTCAGCAACATAAAAGATATATTGAATGGCAGACAGGCTGACGGAATTCTTGCCGACCTTGGCGTAAGCTCGTTTCAGCTTGATACTCCTGAAAGGGGATTTTCATTCCACCACGACGCACCACTTGATATGCGAATGAGTAAAACAGGAAAAAGTGCGTTTGATGTTGTAAATGGATATTCGGAATATGACCTTGTGAATATCATTACACGATATGGTGAAGAAAAGTTTGCAAGGAATATTGCAAAGAACATTGTAAAATCAAGAAATCAGAAAAATATAGAAACAACATTAGAGCTTGCAGAGATTATTAAAGACTCAGTTCCTGCTAAATACAGGCGTGACGGACATCCTGCAAGAAAGACTTTTCAGGCAATAAGAATTGAAGTTAATGACGAACTTTCAACGCTTGGACAAGCTGTGGATGATATGTTCCATAGCTTAAAGGTTGGCGGAAGACTTTCAATAATCACATTCCATTCTCTTGAGGATAGAACGGTTAAGGAAAAATTCCGTGAATTCAGTCAGGGATGTACCTGCCCGAAAGAATTTCCTGTTTGTGTGTGTGGGAAAACACCAGAGGGCAAAATTATTCATAAAGGCTTGTCTGCAAAACAGTCCGAGCTTGATATGAATAACAGAAGTCGAAGCGCAAAGCTTCGCACAATAGAAAGATTAAGATAAGGAAGAGGAATATGGCGCAACAAAACAGAAATGCATATGCATATAACAATTACAATCAGAATGCAAAAGTTCATAATTTTAACAGTACCGCAGCGCCGAAAATCAAGCAGGCGCCACAGAATAAGCCTGCACTCAGACTTGTAAAGAAAACAAGAAAGACTGCCGCTCAGCTTCGTCAACAGACTGCTGCTGATACCAGACGTATTATCAAGGCTATGAGTGTTGCTATGGCAATATTTTTGTTTATGGCTCTTGCAATATACAGCAGAGTGCAGCTTGATGTGATTAACCGTGAAATAAACAGTGTGGAAAATAAAATTGAGTTGGCAAAGAGTGATGAAATAAAAATCAACAATGATCTTAATTCAATTGTTTCAATAAATAATGT
>JAZQUC010000241.1:0-2083 GCA_045631075.1 Candidatus Fimenecus sp.
AATAGCCTGATGAAGACCGTCAGAATAACGACGACCAAGCATAATACGGCCTGTGAATTCGTCAACGATAAGCACCTGACCATCTTTTACAACATAGTCAACGTCACGCTTCATAACACCGATTGCCTTGATTGCAAGGTCAAGATGATGCTGGAGTGTAAGGTTTTCAACATCAGCAAGATTTTCAACACCAAACGCCTTTTCAGCCTTTTTGATACCGCTCTTTGTAAGTGATGCTGTCTTACCCTTTTCGTCAACAACAAAGTCGTATTCTTCACCTTCAGGTATCATATTTTCGATACCCTGCTTTGCGTCAACTTCCTTAACCTTAAACATTCTAAGGCTTCTTGCAAACTGATTAGCAACCTTATAAAGCTCGTTTGACTTGTCACCCATACCTGAAATGATAAGTGGTGTTCTTGCTTCGTCAATAAGGATTGAGTCAACTTCGTCCACGATTGCGAAGTTATGACCACGCTGAACTCTCTGTTCAGCATAAATAACCATATTGTCACGAAGATAGTCAAAGCCCATTTCGTTATTTGTACCGTAAGTGATATCACAAGCATAAGCCTGTCTTCTCTGCTCACCGTCAAGGTCATGAACAATAAGACCTACTGAAAGACCCATAAAACGATAAAGCTTACCCATCCATTCAGAGTCACGACGAGCAAGGTAATCGTTGACAGTAACAATGTGAACACCCTTACCTGCAAGAGCATTAAGATATGCAGGAAGAGTAGCCACGAGAGTTTTACCTTCACCTGTTCTCATTTCAGCAATTCGTCCCTGATGAAGAACGATACCACCAATAATCTGTACAGGGAAATGACGCATATTAAGCACACGAGCAGACGCTTCACGACAAGCAGCAAATGCTTCAGGAAGAATCTGGTCAAGTGTTTCACCATTTTTAAGTCTTTCTTTAAATTCAGGAGTTTTTGCCTGAAGCTCGGCGTCAGTAAGCTTTTTATATTCTTCTTCAAGAGCTAAAACCTGTTTTTGAATAGGAATGATTCTCTTGATTTCACGGGAAGAATAATCACCGAAAAGTTTTTTGAATAAAGACATTTTTATATCTATCCTTTCAGAAAATTACACTTTTTACGGGCATTTTGAATCTTTTTGTCATTTAATTAAACCTACCCATTATATATTGGTGATATTATAACATATAATTTGTAAAAAATCATTAATTTTTTGTGAAAAAATTATGTTTTTTCCTTGATTTAACAGGGATTTTTTGATATCCTTTAATGTGTATATAAATTTCTTAATTTAGTTATACTGAAAAATGATTAAGGAGGCGTTCAAAATGACTGACGCAAGAACAATGGCTTACATAAACATGTATGCTGTTCTCGGCACATTGGAAAATCTTTGCGAACTTGATAATAAAGCAAAAGAAATTCTTTCAACTCTTGACAAGCCTGTTTCATTGGCTTTTGATGTTAAAGATGGTCCAAGTGCTACACTTACATTCTCTAAAAGCGGATGCCGTATGGAAGATGGCGTCAACAGCAAGTGTGATATCAAGATTCCTGTATCATCTTGCGAAAAATTCAACAAAATTATTGATGGTGTGGTAACACCTATCCCAACAAAGGGCCTTACAAAAGTAAGTTTCCTTTTAAAGACATTTACCGCACTTACTGACAGACTTACTGAGGTTATGAGACCTTCTGCTGAAGCTCTTAAGGACCCTGATTTCTTCCGTCTTAACACTCTCTGCACATTCTACACAGTTGCAGTAGCAATTTCACAGATTGGTAATCAGGATGCTATCGGTAAATTCAGTGCTTCAAATATTGCTGACGGTGATATCCAGATTGGCATTACAGATGTTGTTTATGCAACAATCCGTGTTAAGAATAATCGTCTTATCACAATCAAGCAGGCTCCTGAAAAGCCACGCGCAATTATGGAATTCTGTGACATACAGCTTGCAAACGCACTCTTTGCAGGTACAGTTAACTCTATCGACCATGTTGGTAACGGTAACATCACAATCCGTGGTCTTATCTCAATGGTTGACAATGTAAACCGTATCCTTGATAGAGTTGGATTATACTTAGCATAAGGA
>JAZQUC010000242.1:0-2224 GCA_045631075.1 Candidatus Fimenecus sp.
TCGCCAGCCCCTACAATATTATTAATTTGGTTGGAATGTAGGGGCGAGTCAAGAATCGCCCGAATAAGGTTACCAACACACTTTGGAACAGGTCATTCTTGAATGACCCCTACAAGGTTACATTATCAAATAAGAAATATAGATGAATTGGAGTTTGTCAGGATAATATGAAATTAAAATAGAAACAAAAATCTTGTAGGGGCGGATGCCCACATCCGCCCGCATTTAGTTAATTGCATACTTTGGGACGGGACGATGAAGGCATCGTCCCCTACATTTGTGGTACACATTTAGTAACCAAACATCCCGACAAATTATACTTTAAATGATAAAATATAAAAATGGGTGGTTTTTTAACCACCCGTATTATTGTATTCATTTTGCATTACTTAACAAGCACTTTCACAATTTCACCAACATAAACTCGGTGGAAATCGTTGTTTGCATAGTTGTTCATAATTGTTTCGTCAATAAAACCATCAGGCTTCATATCCTGATATGCAAGTTTTTTAAGGACAATGTTCACCTGTGCTTGCTCATATCCTGTTGCAACCTGAAAATCAACGGGAGTAAAGCCTGTTTCTGCCATTTTGTCAATATCACGACCTGATTTGCTTCCACAAATGCCAAGCTCTTTTTTGTATTCGCCACCGAAGAATGAGAGAGAAAAATAATCATTCTTTTCCATAAATTCAAATGTGTATCTTTGCGGTCTTACAAAAACAAAGCAAACATCCTTACCCCAAAGCTCACCGATACCACCCCAGCTGACTGTCATTGTGTTGAAATCGTCAGTCTTACCTGCTGTGAGCAAAGCCCAGTCGTCATTAATCATTTTTACGAAATTATCCTTTAATTCTCTTACATTAATTTCTTTTTGCATAGTAATCATTCCTTTAAAAATATTGTATTAATTATATACCTTTGAAAATGCAAATACAACTGAAAACCATATGATTTTGGCAATAATGTGGAAAAAGTCGAAAAAGTTTGTGAATATATACAAAAAAACAACGCAAAGTTTGTATAGTTATTTTTATTCTACATCTTCCATAAAAATATGTTTTATGATAAGATATTAGCACTAATTTTGTGCCATTTATGGATATGGCGTGTTTGAAGGATGTAGAAAAATGGAATTCGGCGATAAACTCAGATATTTAAGATGTGCGAAAATACCAACAATAACCCAAAAGGATTTGGCAAATGCGTTGGGTGTTACACAAAGAAAAATCTCATTTATGGAAACAGGTACAACTGAACCATCATTAAAAGATATCAGGGCACTTTGCAAGTACTTCAATGTGTCGGCTGATTACCTTATCGGTTTGCCTAAAAATATGAATTATCCGGAGTAATTTATGACGAAAAAGGAACGCGCAAGGCTTCTTGTGGAGGGACTTAAAAAAGCATATCCCGATGCAATCTGTTCGTTGGTTGCAGGTAATCCCTTTGAGCTTCTTGTTGCCACAAGGCTTTCGGCACAGTGTACGGATGCAAGAGTCAATCTTGTCACACCTGCACTTTTTGCAAAATACAGAACACTTGATGATTATGTGAATGCCGATGTTAAGGATATAGAAGAAATTATTCATTCCTGCGGATTTTATCACGGCAAGGCTCGTGATATTATTGAAATGGCAAGGGGAGTAAGGGACAGATTCCAAGGATTTGTTCCTGATAATATTGAAGATTTGACCACTCTTTCAGGTGTAGGGAGAAAAACTGCAAATCTAATTGTTGGTGATGTGTATAAAAAGCCTGCCGTTGTGGCGGATACACATTTAATCCGTCTTACAAACCGAATGGGACTTGTAAATACAAAGGACCCTAAAAAGGTTGAAATGGAATTGAAGAAAATTCTTCCGCCTGAAGAAAGTAACGATTTCTGCCACCGTTGTGTGCTTCACGGCAGAGCAGTTTGCACAGCACGAAAAGCAGATTGTGAAAATTGCAATCTGAATGAGCATTGTAAAAAAATAATGGCAAAATAAAGGACGATGAAAATCGCCCTTTTTTGTTTATGATTTTAAATTGTAATTTGTAGGGATATGTGGCGAAGCCACAATGAAGTAAATCCTTACGGATTTATGAAGTATCCTGACGGATATGAAGTAGCTTACGCTATGAAGTATGCCTTACGGCATATTAAGGATTTGCTTCACTTCATATTTGTCGAAGACAAATACTTCATAATCGAAGATTACTTCATATTGCGTAGCAA
>JAZQUC010000243.1:0-7132 GCA_045631075.1 Candidatus Fimenecus sp.
CCTTTTGAAATCGTTGAAAATTGTCAGACATCAGAGGTAACTCGTCTTAAATACCGTTACCTTGACCTTCGTCGTCCTGACTTACAGAAAAACATTCTTCTTCGTCACAAGATTACAAAGATTACTCGTGACTATTTTGATGAAAACGGATTTATTGAAATTGAAACTCCAATGCTTATCCGTTCAACTCCTGAAGGTGCTCGTGACTTCCTTGTTCCATCAAGAATTCACAACGGAAGCTTTTATGCTCTTCCACAGTCACCACAGCTTTATAAACAGCTTTCAATGGTAGCAGGTTTTGACAGATATATGCAGATTGCTCGTTGCTTCCGTGACGAAGTCCTTCGTGCTGACCGTCAGCCTGAATTCACACAGATTGACCTTGAAATGTCATTCGTTGATGTTGATGACGTTATGGGTATGGGTGAAGGCTACATTCAGAGAGTATTCAAGGAAGCTATCGGTGTTGATGTTCAGTTACCACTCCCAAGACTTACTTTCAAGGAAGCTATGGAGCGTTATGGTTCAGATAAGCCTGACACTCGTTATGAAATGGAACTTTGCGACCTTGGTGATGTTGTTAAAGGTTGTGGTTTTGGCGTATTTACATCAGCTCTCGAAGCAGGTGGTGCAGTTTACTGTATTACAGCTAAAAACGCAGTCAATACTCTTACAAGAAAAGAAATTGACAAGCTTACTGAATTTGTTCGTGGTATCGGTGCAAAGGGACTTGCATTTGCTCGTCTTATGCCTGACGGTACAGCATCTTCATTTGCAAAATTCCTTACAGAAGACGAAATGACCGCACTTCTTAACAAAGCAGGTGCAGAAACAGGTGACGTTGTTCTTATCGTTGCCGATACAAAGAAAAACAGCGTTCTTTCAGTTCTTGGCTCACTCCGTCAGGAAGTTGCAAAGAAGCTCGATATTATCCCAACTGACAAGTTCAATCTTCTCTGGATTACTGAATTCCCATTCTTTGAGTGGGACGAAGACGCTCAAACTTTCGTTGCTATGCACCACCCATTCACATCTCCTATGGATGAATGTTTAGAATATCTTGAAACAGATAAGGCTCAGGTTCGTGCAAAGGCTTATGACCTTGTTCTTAACGGTGTTGAATTGTCATCAGGTTCAATCCGTATTACTGACCCTGCACTCCAGAAGAGAATGTTCACTCTCCTCGGTCTTTCTGACGAAGAAGCTTATGAAAAATTTGGTTTCTTGACAGATGCATTCCGTTTCGGACCTCCTCCACACGGTGGTATGGGTATCGGTCTTGACCGTCTTGTAATGACAATGATTGGTGCTGACTCACTTCGTGATGTTATTGCATTCCCTAAACTTCAGAATGCAAGTGAGCCAATGACAGAATGTCCATCAGCAGTTGACACTCTTCAGCTTGACGAACTTGGAATTGCAATTAAAGAAGTTGCAGAGGAAGAATAAAATATGAAAAAAATCACAAGACAACTGAATACTTTACTTGTTTCGGCTGTTTTGTGCTTTGGTTTTTCCCTTACTGCATTCGCTGAAAATACAGTTAAGTATTCAAACGAATTGACAGTTACTCCAATCCGTGTTTTCTTCGCAATTCTCATAATCCCTGCGTTTATCGTAATGGAAATCGCATTTGAGAAAATCCGTGAAAAACGCGTTGAAAAGCGTAATAAGAAATACGGGAAAACAAAAGATGAATAAAAAAATAAACCTCGGTGTCAAACCGAGGTTTTATTATTATGGAGTATAGTACCAATGAGGATTTTCCTCATAAAATTCTTGCCATGATGGAGTATATTCAAATGTTCCATCATCATATAAAACGCCTATTCTTTCCGAAAATGGCGAATCTTTGTAATTTATATAAATATATGACCAATCACCGTATTCTGAAGTAGTAACACATTTTGAAATGTCCTCACCGTTGTTTTTTACTGTAATTATTTCGCCAATTTTGTCCTTATCAGTAATACGGACCAACACATCATGGTCAAAATCTCCATACAGCACAACATCCGTAACTTCGTGAGTATCTGTTGTAGGCATCACAAAGTCAAAATCTTCCGAAACATACCATTCACAATAACTGCTGTCGTCATAGATATAAATTATAGTTGGTTTGGTTATTGAGTCGTTGGCATAAATGAAATATTTGTCTTTTGGAATAACATATTTTTGACCCTTTTCAAGTTCAGGCAAATACTCAACACATATACTTAAATCTATCTGCTTTTTAAGGTCATAAGGCAACATACCACCTGGGAAATTGTCTGGAAAAACATTGTTGTTGGCAAATATTTTTTTATAATTATCACTTAGATAATTACCATTGCACTCATAGTATTTTTGTCCGTTATATATCAATTCATCTACATATGCTTCATCGTTGCTGATATGCTGTATAACATCTATTTTTTCTGTATTCTTTTCATAATAAACTATACCTACTATTCCCAAAACAAGTGCAAGAACAAGAGTAATTGCCGTTAAATATTTTATAACAACCTGCTGTTTTTTCCATATTTGATACAACCTTACTACAACATTCTTTATAAATGTTGTACCACATATTAAAACAAGTCCCATTACCAGTGTTAACGACAAAAGAAGAAACATTGTCCACAAATCATTAAAGCCATCCCATATTAACTGCAACGGTACAACTGCCCCCACGATTATTAAAGGAAATGCAAATTTCACTTTAACCTTTAAAAGCCCTACACATATACAGCTCACAATATACAATACCGCACTAAATTTTACTGTATCGGCTGACAAATTGAAAATAGTCATAACATATATTATCATCAGTTGAAAAGCACAAAGAACTGTAAAAATTATGTTTTGCCATTTTTTCTTATCGTTTTCAGCTTCCTGCATTGTGCTGATTATAACTTCGTCACTTTTTGTCACCAATTCTTCCTGACTCAATCTTTCACCGGCAAGCAGTTCATTAACAGTTACTCCAAGAGTTTTGGCAAGTGGAGTGAGAAAAACAATATCAGGAAAACCTTTGCCTGTTTCCCATCGAGAAATTGCCTTATCCGTGCAGTTAAGAATTATCGATAATTCTTTTTGGGTAAAACCTTTTTCGGTTCGTAGTGTTTTAATAAATTCACCTGTTTTGAAACTATCCATTTTTTCGCACTCCTTTCACTGAAATAGTAACTGATTTTCAATATTTTTTCAACCTATGTAGCGTAGAGTTGTTGATATACAAGGGAAATCCCCCTCGTTTGAGGGGGATTTCTCTATTTCATTAAATTATAAAGTGCAGGAACAAACCAGCCTAAAATTACAGGAACAAGGAATGAAAATCCGATTGCTGTAAGGAGTGTAAGACCGAATCTTTCAAGTCTTGCACCAAGCCAGAAAATTCCGTACCAAGGTGTTACAAGTGCCTTGTTGAGTTTATTATCATTATTCACAAGATAATTGTCTTTAAGCATCATAACATCCTCAATCTGTGGGAACAGATTTGTAAGGAATGAAATACCGAAATAAAGGCAAATCCAAGCAAAAATATCTTCATATTTTGCAAAGTAAATAATTGCTGTTGAACCGTAAGAAAGTGTTAAAAATCCAAGCATTAAATTCATAAAGAATGGAATAAAACAAATATCAAAGCATGGACCTTTTCTCTTTATTAACTGATGGTCAACGTGGGAAAGCATTTCATTGAATTGTACAACTCTTTCGTCTTCAACAATGATTTTCGCACTACGGCAAACCATATGCTCAAAGAATGCGTGAAGAACAGCACCTGGAAGAGTCAGCACTTTTACGATTGTATATATAATACTCATATTATGTCATACCTCCCGCTTTCCACAAGTTCTTTAAGAGTTACTTTTCCTGACTTAAAATCAGTTACATCGCTTGAAAATTCAATTGACGCATCACCATAAGATTCAATTTCAAGCTCAAGTGCTTCAAATGTCTTCTTATCCCCTGTTGCCAATGCCAAAATAGCATACAAATCACGGGTAGGAATTGTAAGACCGCCTGTCATTGAAAGATTATCATACACTTGTTTTGCTGTTTCATATGCAGATTCAATGTCGTCCTGCATAATAGAAGTAAGTGTCTGCTGAATCTGAAGAATATAGCCATACTGCATAATATAGCTTTCACCACTTGGAAGACCTGATAAAACCTTAAGTCCTTCATCACAAGTCTGTTGTGCCTTTGCATAATCCTTGTCACGCAAACGGTAAATTGTAGCCATTGCAGCGTACCAATCAGGAGCTTCGCAGTTGATTTCTTTAAGTTCCATTGCAAGTTCTTCAGCCTTGTCAAACTCACCCATTTTTGCATAAGTGCTTGCAAGCAAAGAGCCTACAAGAGTTTTCATATACAATGATGAGTCAGCAGTTGCCTGAAGATATTTTGCAATAGTTGCATCGTCCTTGCCTGCTTCCTGTGCCATTGCATATTTATACATATTTATCCACGCATCGTCACAGATAAATTCTGTTTCAGTACCGTCAGGAACAAAATCCTTTTCAGTTTCGTCGTGATATTCTGTACCTCTTACATAAATCTTTTTGCCTTTAAGATTGTCGAGCTCTGCAATAATCTTGTCATAGTTTTCATCATTTATTTCAGAATACTTATTGGTATAATTCTGAATAACCATAGCAGATGCCTGCATTCTCTCAGTCTCATCAAGAATATCATTTAAGTCCTTGAATGTAAGAAGCTTAAGAACTGCATCAGGAATATTTTCATCAATTTCAATAATTGCAGAGTTCATATTAACAAGGCTGTAATATGTCACTGCCTCTTTCTTATAAATATTGAAATATGTTTTATCTGCGCTGATATTTTCAGCATATTCAATAGCATTGATATATTTATTAACCGCTGTATAAAGCTTGTTTTCCTTTACTGCCTTGTCACCCTGTTTCATAGATGCAAAAACAGGAACATTAAGTGCAAAGAAGAACACAGCAGCAATAGTTATACAAACTGAAAGAATTGCAACAATTATTCCACGATAATCATAAGGATATTTTTCAAGAGTTGCTTCACAGCTCTCACAATAAGGACTGTCAGGGTCTTTTTCTGTTCCTCTTGGCTTTTCACCACAATATTCGCAAAGTTCAACTTCTTTAACAGGTGTTTTCTTTGCACGGGAAACAGTCTGTGGATTATATCCTTCAATTTCTAAATTCTGGAGTCCGTCAGTAAAGTTTTCTGCTTCACTTTTGGCTTTGTCAAGTTCAGCTTTGAAAACCTTTGCAAGTTCTTCCATTTCTTCCTTGATATTTTCATCAGGAGAACCGCCTGAAAGCTTTTCTTTATTTTCGTCCAAGATTATGCCTCCTTACTCGTTTGCGCCACAGCACTTTTTGTATTTTTTACCACTACCGCAAGGACATGGGTCATTTCTGCCGACTTTTTCACCTTTTTTTACAGGTCTCTTTTTGTCACTACCGTCAGTTTCACCATTTGTTGCAGTAATTTTTGCTGCCTGTTCACGCTTAACATCTTCTTCACTTCTTATACGGAAAAGAGTAAGTGTTGTAACAGTACCCTCACGGATAAGTGAGTTCATTTCGTCAAACATATCATAGCTTTCCATTCTGAATGCAACAACAGGGTCCTGCTGAGCATAAGAACGAAGATAAATACCACGTTTAAGTTCATCCATAGCGTCAAGGTGGTCCATCCATCTCTGGTCAACATTATGAAGAAGAACTTTTCTTTCAAGCTCTGACATAAGCTCTTCACCGTATTCTTCATACTTTGCCATATAGATGTCCATAGCCTTGTTATAGAAATAATCCTTATATTCTGCATTTGTATCGAACTTTGTTTCAAGTCCTTCTTCACTGAGATATTTAAGTTTATTTACAAGACCTGCTCTGTTCCAATCAGCTGGTGACTGTGAATCAGGGCAATAGAAATCAACCTGTTCAGTAAAGTATCCGTCGAACATTTTAAGAATTGCTGAATGAATGTCATATCCGTCAAGCACCTGATTACGCTGTTCGTAAATCTTCTTTCTTTGTTCATTCATAACGTCGTCAAATTTAAGAACATTACGACGAGCAGCAAAGTGGTTGCCTTCAACCTTTTTCTGTGCATTTTCAATTGTGCTTGAGAAAATCTTTGCTTCAATAGGAAGGTCAGAAGCACCAGGGAACGCGTCAATGATGTTATAGAAACGGTCACCTGCGAAAAGTCGAAGCAATTCGTCTTCCGCTGAAAGGTAGAACTTACTGCGACCAGGGTCACCCTGACGACCTGCACGACCACGAAGCTGATTGTCGATTCTTCGTGATTCGTGACGCTCTGTACCGATAATGAAAAGACCGCCTGCGTCACGCACCTTCTGTGCTTCGTCCTTTAACATATCCTTATATTTCTTTTCAAGCTCACGATATGTGTTGCGTGCTTCAATAATATCTGTGTTATCTGTTTCAGCAAAGCCTGTTGCCTCTGCAATAAGCTCGTCGGAATATTCCATTCTTCTCATTTCTGAACGAGCCATATAGTCAGGGTTACCGCCAAGGATAATATCAGTACCACGACCCGCCATATTTGTGGCAATTGTAACAGCACCTAAAGCACCTGCCTGTGCGATAATTTCTGCTTCCTTGTCGTGATATTTAGCATTAAGAACGCTGTGCTGAATACCCGCTTTGCGAAGAGCCTTACTTAAAAGCTCACTCTTTTCGATGTTTGTTGTACCGACAAGGACAGGCTGACCCTTTTTGTTGCATTCAAGAATCTGTTCAATAATAGCCTTGAACTTAATAGCCTCTGTCTTATAAAGAACGTCCTCTTCATCCTTACGCACCATTGGTTTGTTTGTAGGAATTTCAATAACGTCAAGAGTATAAATTTCCTGGAATTCACCACTTTCAGTCATAGCAGTACCTGTCATACCTGAAAGCTTTGTATATTGACGGAAATAGTTCTGGAATGTAATTGTTGCAAGAGTTTTTGACTCACGCTCAACCTTTACATTTTCCTTTGCTTCAATAGCCTGATGAAGACCGTCAGAATAACGACGACCAAGCATAATACGGCCTGTGAATTCGTCAACGATAAGCACCTGACCATCTTTTACAACATAGTCAACGTCACGCTTCATAACACCGATTGCCTTGATTGCAAGGTC
>JAZQUC010000244.1:0-2835 GCA_045631075.1 Candidatus Fimenecus sp.
CCCTTGAGGGGAAGGTGTCACCGTAGGTGACGGATGAGGTGGAAAAGTAGTTTTATTACGAATATTAACGGTTGCAAAACACAACCTACACCTCATCAGTCTGCTTCGCAGACAGCTTCTCCTCAAGGAGAAGCCTCCCCGCTAAACTCCAATTTATCTATATCTCTTATATGATAATGCAACCTTATTCGGGCGATTCGTGAATCGTCCCTACATTCCAACCAAATTAATAATATTGTAGGGGCTGACGACCACGGCAGCCCGAAATAAGTGTGCAGAAAAACCAACAACGGGATGCCGGGGGTGCGGGTGTCCAGTGGACACCTCTGCGAAGCAGAAGCACCGACCGAGCCGGCAGGCGAGACCCGTCAGCCCCTACAAACTCTCTTAATCATATATTATAATCGCAACGCAGTTCCTTAATTACGAATTCGGAATTACGCATTACGAATTATCATCCCTATAAACTCCAATTTATAAACATAATAAAAAATAACCAACACAATCAATGTGTTGGTTATTTCAATTAAAACATTAATTATTTGTTTTTCTTTGCAGCCTTCTGAGCAGCTTTTTCAGCCTTAAGTTTAGCAGTCATTTCGTCTTTTTCTTTCTGCTTTCTTAAAACTTCAGCCTTATCTTCTGCAATTTTTGCTTCATAACGAACTTTTGCATCATCATAAAGAGCCATAATTTCGTCAAGATGAGTATAGTTTTCTTTCTGAGTCATAAGCTTCTTAGCATCAATGTATGGCTTTGCAGCACGATTGAAGCGGGCATGCTTATTAATTTCATCTTTTGCGTTAGCCTGAGCAATTTTCTTTTCAAGTTCAACCTTCTTGATTTCTTCTTTAAGTGATGCTAAAGCAGCCTTATCCTTAGCATTTTTAGCTTCTTTCTGTTTTAAGAAGAGGTCTTTAAGAATTGCATTACATTCATCTTCTTTATTGTAATATCCATTAAGAATTTCAAAATCAGGCTGAACAAAGCTTTCCATAGTTGGGAAGTGCTTTTTGATTGCTTTGTATGAATCCTTCTTCTTCTGAGCAAGCTCAACAAAGAATTCACGAAGCTCTTTTTCTTCAGCAGTTGTTTTTGGCATAGCCTTTGCACTTTCAAGTTCTGCATTGATTACATTGATATCAGCATTGAAAAGACCAGCAAAACCGCCATTGAGAACTGATTCATATGCCTTTGACTGTGCTTCATATAATGGTGATGAGAACTTGTCAAGTTCTGCTGCAACAAGCTTTGAAACAGCAATTTCTTCATTGAAATCACGAGCGTCTCTATATGCTTTTTTAGCTGCTTTGCGTTCAGCTTTATCCTTGATTGATTTGTAATCGTTTCTTGAAACAGATTTTTCCTGTGCATTTGAGTATTCTCTTGCGTCATTGATGATTTCAACTGCTTCAACAAGTCTTCCGTCATCAACAATGCCGTTGCCATAGTCTTCAAACAAAGCTCTGATTCTAAGAATACGAACGATACTCTTCTGCTGAGTTTCTTTAAGGTCATAGAAGAAATATGGAACCATATTACAGAAAGCACCGAATGCAGCCATAAGTACAAGTGTTCCAATAATTTTTTCAAGAAGTCCTGGTTCACCAGTTGTTATGTCAAGAATTTCATAAGGACTTTCATAACCGTTTGTCTCTGTGATACCGTATGATTCATAAACTATAGGAAGAATAAGTGATGTAACAAGTGTTACCATATTACCGATAGTCTGAACTGTTGAGAACATACCGTCGATTCTTTCACCTGTTTTATACTGATGATAGTCTCTGATATCTGCCTGAATAGCAGGAGTAGTAATCTGTTCAAATGCACCGAAGAGCCAGTTGAAGTAAACGCACAAAGCAATCCAGTAGATGTTTGTTTTATTAAGTCCGATTGCAAGGATGCAAACGATGTTCATAAAGTTAACGCCAAGAAGAACCTTTTTCTTACCAAATGCACGGATACAGAATGGAGCAATAATCATACCCCACATTGAAGCATTACCAACGATAGTGTTGATGATACCCATTGTTGTACCGTTACAAGCATGACCATATGTATATACCCATGACATAATCTGGCTATATGCACCTTCAAGGAAACCAAGCCAACCTGCAAGAGCGATAATCCAGAAATACTTGTTCTTTGCAACAGCCTTGAATGCGTCAACAAATCTTACCTGAGCAACTCTTGTCTTTGCCTGAACAATTTTTTCCTGTGTATTTGCATAAACTACGCAAGAAAGTGCAAAACCAGCAATAGCAAACACAGGATATCCAATTCTGTAAACCTTGATATCATACATATCGTTGTTTGCAAAATTCTGAGCAATGATAGGAAGAACGATGTTAGCAATAGAAGGAGCTAATGAGTAAACAACGCTCTTGATTGAAAGAACATCAGTTCTTTCCTGTGTGTTAGGTGAAAGAACATGGATAAGGTTAGTGTAAGAGTCATTGAAGAAACTAAAGAAGAACTGTAAGAGGAAGTTCATCAAAAGAACAATAATGCATTTTACAACATAACCCATAAGAACAGGATTTCCTAACTCATCCTGATATGCAACCTGTGGGAACCATGTGTTAAGCTGTTCGTAAGGGAACCAAACATATGCAAGAGCAACAATGAAGGTAGGAATACCCATTGAAATAAGATATGGTCTGTATTTACCTTGCTTATTTCTGCTGTTGTCAATCATATTTGCTCTGATAGCAGTAAGTGGAATACTAGCAATAGTAGCAATAATGTAAAGAATATACATATGAGTAGGAGCAATACCGATTGCGTCACCAACAACCATGTTGTTAGTGCTCAGCATAAGCTGATTACCCA
>JAZQUC010000245.1:0-5561 GCA_045631075.1 Candidatus Fimenecus sp.
TGGGATGATATGAAATTAAAATAGAAACAAAAACCTTGTAGGGGCGGATGCCCACATCCGCCCGCATTTAGTTAATTGCATACTTTGGGACGGGACGATGAAGGGTGCGGGAGTCCGGTGGACACCTCTGCGAAGCAGAAGCACCGACCGAACCGGCAGGTGAGACTCATCGTCCCCTACATTCGTTATTTATATTAGCAATCAATCATCCCGACAAATTATAATTTGAATGAAAAATTTTTATAAAAAACTCGCATTTATTATATTCTTTTGCTATAATAAGATATATATTTACATAAAAAGGAGTATCCTATGCCACAGAACGATATTTTATTGATGATTTCTATTCTTTTGTCAGTTGTTTCCATTATAATTATGGTTGTTGTCCTTAAAAATTCACGAAGCAACAAATCCAATGAGACCCTTGAACAGAAACTTGACTATACAAACAAAACCTTCGGTGATGAATTTCACAGAATTCGTGTTGAAAATCAGACTTCTAACAAGGAAATCCGTGAAGATGTGAAGAAAAGTCTTGATGAAATGAATCTTCGTATCGACAATATGAACAAGGGTAATTTTGAGCATCGTGAAAAGATGAATGAAATGCTTGTATCAATGAGTGAAAAGAATGCTCAGCAAAGCGAAAAGCAGAACAAGACACTTGAAGAATCAATCACAAAGATGCAGGAGTCAAACGAAAAGAAGCTTGAAGAAATGAGAGTTACTGTTGATGAAAAGCTCACTGCAACTCTTACAACAAGACTTAATTCTTCATTCAAAACTGTTTCTGACCAGCTTGAAAATCTTTATAAATCTCTTGGTGAAATGCAGAAGCTTTCAACAGGTGTTACTGAAAATGTTACAGCCTTAAACCGAGTGCTTACTAATGTCAAGGCTCGTGGTACTTGGGCTGAAGTACAGCTTGAAGGCATTTTAAACCAGACAATTCCTAACATGTTTGAAAAAAATGTGGCAACTGTTCCGAATTCACTTGACCGAGTTGAATTTGCTATCCGTATTCCTTCAAGTGAAAAGGATGGTAATGACATTTTGCTTCCTGTTGACTCAAAATTTCCTATGGAAGACTATGTACGACTTTGTGATGCCGCTGACCGTGCAGATGCTGAAGCAGTAAAACAGGCACGAAAGGAACTTGAAACAAGAGTTTTAGGTGAAGCAAAATCAATTGCAAAATATATTCACGTTCCAAACACAACACCATTTGCAATTATGTACCTTGCAACAGAAGGTCTTTATGCCGAAATCGCATCTTCACGCACAGGACTTCCTGAAAAAATTCAAAACGACTACAATGTTATGATTGCAGGTCCATCAACAATTACTGCACTTCTCAATTCCCTTTCAATGGGCTTTAAGACAATCGCAATTAACGAAAAGGCAAATGAAGTCCGTGAAATCCTTGGTGCAGCAAAGGCACAGTACGAAAAATTCGGTGATTTACTGGCAAAAGCAAAGAAAAAAGTTGACGAAGCAGGTAAAACACTCGAAGATGCTGAACGCAAAAATCTGTTCATTCAGAAAAAGCTTAAAAACATTGAATCAATCGATTCTGTTTCTGCCGATAAACTTTTATTTGACGAAACAGATAATGTTTTAGAATAACACTTGCAACAATTACTATTTTATTGTAATATATATGTTGGTATTAAATAACTTAAAATATACTTTTGAGAAGGAGAATAATTATGGCTCTTAAACACGCTGACCTTATCGCACAGATGACACTTGAAGAAAAAGCAAGTATGTGCGACGGTCTTGACTACTGGCACTCACAGCCTGTTGAAAGACTTGGTATCAATTCTTTCAGCCTTAACGACGGCCCTCATGGTATCCGTAAAAAGGGTGACCCAGGCGACACACCAAAAGGTGAAACAAATCTTTTGAAAGGTGTTCCTGCAATCTGCTTCCCAACAGCATCTGCAACTGCTTGTTCATGGGATACTGACCTTATTTACAAAATGGGTCAGGCACTTGGAGAAGGATGCTTAAAGGAAAAGGTATCTGTACTTTTAGGACCTGGTACAAACATCAAGCGTTCACCTCTTTGTGGTCGTAACTTTGAATATTTCTCAGAAGATGGTGTTCTTGCAGGTGAAATGTCTGCTGCATTCGTTAATGGTGTTCAAAGTAAGGGTGTTGGTACATCTCTTAAGCACTATGCTGCTAACAACCAGGAAACTCGAAGAATGACTGTTAACTCAGTTGTTGACGAAAGAACACTTCGTGAAACATATCTTCTTCCTTTTGAAATCACAGTTAAAAAGGCTCAGCCTTGGACAATTATGAACTCATATAACAGAGTTAACGGTACATATGCTGCTGAAAACAAATGGCTCTTGACTGATGTTCTTCGTGATGACTGGGGATTCGAAGGCATTGTTATCACTGACTGGGGCGCAGAAAACGAAAGAGTTCCTGGACTTATTGCAGGTCAGGAAATCGAAATGCCAACATCTTCAGGTATCGGCACAAAGCTTATTATTGACGCAGTTAACAACGGTACTCTCGACGAAGCAATTCTTGACGCAGCAGTTGACAAGATTATTGAAATCTCAAAGAAAGCTGACATGGTAAAGGGCGATTATACATACGACAGTGATGCTCACCACAACTTTGCTCGTGAAATTGCAAGTCAGTGTATGGTTCTTATGAAGAACGACAACAATGTTCTTCCTCTTAAGAAGGATGCTAAAATTGCAGTTATCGGTGAAATGGCACATACACCTCGTTATCAGGGTGCTGGTTCATCACTTATCAACCCAATCAAGCTTGATTCTGCTTATGACACAATGAAGGAAATGGGAATCAATTTCTCATTTGCTCCTGGATACAAACTCAAAGGCAAGAACAAGAAAGAAATGGATATGGTTAACGAAGCAAAGAATATGGCAAAGAATGCTGATGTTGCTGTTGTTTTCGTTGGTCTTACTGACGAATATGAAACAGAAGGTAACGACAGAAGCCACATCAACCTTCCACCTATCCACAACACTCTTGTCGAAGAAGTTCTTAAGGTTAATCCTAATACAATAGTTGTTCTTTCAGGCGGTGCATCAGTTGCAATGCCTTGGGCAGACAAAGTTCCTGCTATCCTTAATATGTTCCTTACAGGTCAGGCTGGTGGCAGTGCTGTTTGCGACATCATCTTCGGTGATGTTAACCCAAGTGGTAAGCTCAGTGAAACATACCCACTTGCACTTGAAGATAATTCAAGCCATAACTATTTCCCTGGCACATCTGTTTCAGTTGAATACAGAGAAGGCGTTTATGTTGGTTATAAATATTTTGACACAGCAAACAAGGAAGTTGCATTCCCATTCGGTCACGGTCTTTCATATACAACATTTGAATATAGTGATGTAAAGGTTTCTGCAGATAAAGTGAAGGATACTGACACAGTTACTGTTTCATTTAAAATTAAGAACACAGGTGCTGTTGACGGTGCTGAAGTTGCTCAGGTTTATGTTAACGACGTAGAAAGCACAATTTATCGTCCTGTTAAAGAACTTCGTGCATTTAAGAAAGTATTCCTTAAGGCGGGCGAAGAAAAGGAAATTTCAGTTGAACTCGACAAACGTGCATTTGCATATTACAATGTAAATCTTGGTGATTGGCATGTTGAAAGTGGTGACTTCAAGATTTTAGTTGGTGCATCAAGCCGTGATATCAGACTTGAGACATCAGTTTATGTTGAATCAACAGTTGAAGCTGAAGTTCCTGATTACAAGACAACTGCTCCATCATACTACGGTGCAAATATTATGAATGTACCTGCAAATGAATTCGAAGCAGTTTATGGCAAGGAACTTCCACCATCAGTAAGAGACAAGAACGCTCCGTTCACACTCCTTAACACAATTGAGGATGCTCAGGACAGCAAATGGGGTGGCAGAATTTATCGTCTTCTTATTAAGATGCTTGGTGCTGACACAATGGCTGGTGCTGTTGCAACACAGCTTCCAATCAAGAACTTTATTTCAATGAGCTTTGGTCTTTTCAGCCCAGAAATGGCAGAAGGTCTTATCCTTATTCTTCACGAAGATAAAATGGCTCAGGGTCTTAAAATTATTTTCAAGGGTATTCCAAACCTTATTAAGAATCTTGGTAAATTAAAGCAAATCTAAATAAACAAAATAAGGTGAGAGATAACTCTCACCTTTATTTTTTGCCTTTACAATCTATATAAAAACAGAACTCCCCACAATCATATGTGAGGAGTTTTTTGTCATTATAAAATTATCTTATTCCGTAGTTTTCGATGATATAATCCATATCCTTATCACCACGACCTGAAAGGTTGATAAGAACTGAACCCTGGTCCATCTGCTTTGCAAGTTTCATACCGAAAGCAACTGCATGTGAACTTTCGATAGCAGGAATAATACCTTCAAGACGAGAAAGCTTGAAGAAAGCATCAATTGTTTCTTCGTCATCGATTACATCGTACTTAACTCTGCCGATTTCCTGTAAGAATGCGTGTTCAGGGCCTGATGAAGGATAGTCAAGACCACTTGCAACTGAATAAACGGGAGCAGGTTCACCGTTTTCGTCCTTAAGCATAATGCTGTTGAATCCGTGCATAACACCTTCTGTGCCGTATTTAAGACTTGCTGCGTGGTCACCCATTTTTGGACCACGACCAAGAGGCTCAACACCGTAAATATCAACAGGGTCATTTAAAAATCCTGAGAAAAGACCAGCAGCGTTACTACCACCACCAACACAAGCAACAACGGCATTAGGAAGATGACCTGTCATTTCCATAAACTGCTCTCTTGCCTCAATACCAATAACACTCTGGAAATCACGAACCATCATCGGGAACGGATGAGGTCCTAAAACTGAACCGATACAATAAATACAATCATTGTATTCCTTGCTGTATGCATCAAATGCAGCGTCAACAGCTTCTTTAAGTGTCTGAAGGCCGTGAGTAACTTCAACAACATTTGCACCTAAAATCTTCATTCTTGCAACATTCGGAGCCTGTTTCTTAATATCAACAGAGCCCATATAAATGTCACATTCAAGACCGAAATATGCAGCAGCAGTAGCAAGAGCAACACCGTGCTGACCGGCACCAGTCTCAGCGATAACCTTTTTCTTGCCCATATATTTTGCAAGAAGTGCTTCACCCATACAGTGATTAAGCTTATGAGCACCTGAATGATTCAAGTCTTCACGCTTTGCATAAAGCTGAACTTTTCCGCCAAGAGCATCTGAAAGTCTTTCAAGATGTGTAACAGGAGTAGGTCTGCCCTGAAATTCCTTACGGATTCTGCGAAGCTCTGCAATAAACTTTCTTGACTGACAGATTGAATAATATGCTTCGGTAATTTCAGCCATAGCAGCCTTTAATTTATCGTCAATGAAAACGCCACCGTATTTGCCGAAATAACCATTCTTGTCAGGATAATTTTTGAAATAAGTATCAAAACCAACATTGTTCAATTTCATAATTATATCTCCTTATTGTTAATGCCTCCCTTGTCAAAGGGAGGGGAACCACCTTCAGGTGGTGGAGGGATTCTTGTCCC
>JAZQUC010000246.1:0-33495 GCA_045631075.1 Candidatus Fimenecus sp.
ATGACGATTGCCGTGACGGTATTTCAAATACATTCTCAATCACACCTGAAGCACTCGGTCGTGATGACGATGAAAGAATTGATAATCTTGTTGCAATTCTTGATGGTTACTTTGCAAAAATGGCACATCATATCAATGTAAATGTGCTTAATCGTGAAACACTTATGGATGCTTATGATAATCCTGAAAAATATCCAAACCTTACAATCCGTGTTTCAGGTTATGCAGTTAACTTTAATAAACTTTCAAAGGCACAGCAAAGAGAAGTTATCAGCCGTACATTCCACGAGGCAATGTAATTATGAACGGATATGTTCATTCGTTTCAAAGCCTTGGTACTGTTGATGGTCCGGGTTTAAGATTTGTCGTCTTTCTTCAAGGATGTAATCTTCGTTGTAAATGCTGTCATAATCCAGATACATGGGATATGAATGGTGGAAAAATGTTTACAGCAGAAGAAATTGTGAAAAAGGCATTGAACTATCGTGAGTATTTTGGTGAAAAGGGTGGAATCACACTCTCAGGTGGTGAACCACTC
The DNA here is from genome assembly GCA_045631075.1 of Candidatus Fimenecus sp. Classification (GTDB taxonomy): domain Bacteria; phylum Bacillota; class Clostridia; order Oscillospirales; family Acutalibacteraceae; genus Fimenecus. The sequence goes on from JAZQUC010000246.1 coordinate 539, forward strand.
TTACAACCTGAATTTGTTTATGAAGTATTTAAGCTTTGTCACGAAAACGGCATAAATACTTGCCTTGACACTTCAGGAGATGTCCTGAATGAAAAGGTGAAAAAGCTTCTGACAGAAACTGACAGAGTTTTGCTTGATATCAAATATACAGATAATGACTTGTATATGGAAAATGTTGGTTGTTCACTCCATAAACCAATGGAATTTTTAAAGTATATCAATGAACAGAAAATTCCTACAACTTTAAGACAGGTTATTATTCCAACACTCAATGATAATGAGGAAAATATTGAAAAACTCAACAGTATTGTGTTAGAATATACTTGTATTGATAAAGTTGAACTTTTACCATTCAAAAAAATCTGTCAGACAAAGTATGACAGTATGAATATAAAGTTTCCTTTTGCTGACAAAGAAATACCAACAAAGGAAACTATGGATAAGTTAAACAAATTATTATGCCTCCCTTGTTAAAGGGAGGGGGACCGCTTGCGGTGGAGGGATTCATCTGTAAAAAGTCCAAGTTTATATGATACGGAGGAAAATTATTATGCTTACAGACATTCAAATTGCACAGCAGACACCTTGTGAACCAATCACAGAAATTGCAAAAAAACTTAACATTGACGCTGATGACCTTGAAATGTATGGCAAATACAAGGCTAAACTTCCACTTTCTCTTAACAAGAAATACGCTGACAGAGAAAACGGAAAACTTATTCTTGTTACTGCTATCAACCCAACTCCTGCGGGTGAAGGTAAAACAACAATCACTGTAGGTCTTGGTCAGGCTATGAATAAAATCGGCAAGAATGCCTGTATTGCACTTCGTGAACCATCAATGGGACCTGTTTTCGGTGTTAAAGGTGGTGCAGCAGGTGGTGGATATTCACAGGTTATTCCTATGGAAGATATCAACCTTCATTTTACAGGTGATATGCACGCTATTACAGCTGCTAATAATCTTCTTTGTGCTATTATAGATAACCATATGCAGCAGGGCAATGATTTAAGAATTGACCAGAGAAGAATTCTCTTTAAGCGTTGTCTTGATATGAATGACCGTGCTCTTCGTAATGTTGTTATCGGTCTTGGTGGTAAGGTTAACGGTATTCCTCGTGAAGATGGATTTATGATTACTGTTGCAAGTGAAATTATGGCTATTCTTTGCCTTGCAACTGATATTGACGACCTTAAAGTAAGACTTGGCAACATCCTTGTTGCATGGACTCTTGATAATACTCCTGTTTATGCAAAGGATTTGAATGCTGTTGGCGCAATGGCAGCACTTTTAAAGGATGCTATCAAGCCAAATCTTGTACAGACTCTTGAACATACACCTGCAATTATGCATGGTGGACCTTTCGCAAATATTGCTCACGGTTGTAACTCTGTTACTGCTACAAAGCTTGCATTAAAGCTTGCTGATTACTGTATTACAGAAGCTGGCTTTGGTGCTGACCTTGGTGCTGAAAAGTTCCTTGATATCAAGTGTCGTTATGCAGGTCTTAAACCTGAATGTATTGTGGTTGTTGCTACAATCCGTGCTCTTAAATACAATGGTGGCGTTGCTCGTGCCGATTTACAGAGCGAAAATGTTGATGCACTTAAAGCAGGTATCGTAAACCTTAAAACTCATATCGAAAATATGAGAAAGTACAATGTTCCTGTTGTTGTTGCAATTAACAAGTTCCACACAGACAGTGATGCTGAAATTGCTTACATCAAGGAATTTTGTGAAGAAATGCAGGTTCCTGTTTCTCTTGCAGAAGTTTTCGCTAAGGGTGGCGAAGGTGGTATGGACCTTGCAGAAAAAGTATGTGCAGTTATCGATGAATGCAAAGCAGATTTTGCACCTCTTTATGATGAAAAGCTTTCAATTAAAGAGAAACTTAACACAATTGCAAAGGAAATTTATCGTGCTGACGGTGTAATTTTCACAGCTGCAGCTGAAAAAGCAATTAAAGAAATTGAATCACTTGGTCAGGATAAGCTTCCTGTTTGCGTTGCGAAGACTCAGTATTCACTTTCAGATGACGCTACAAAACTTGGTAAACCTGAAAGCTTTGTAATGACAGTTCGTGAAGTTAAACTTAGTGCAGGTGCAGGCTTCATCGTTTGCCTTACAGGTGATATTATGACAATGCCTGGTCTTCCAAAAGTTCCTGCAGCATATAAAATTGATGTTGATTCTGACGGCAAAATCGACGGATTGTTCTAATCTTTTTGTCAGAGATTATCTTGTAAAAATCAAATACAAAACAAAAAGCAACAGTGTAAAAACTGTTGCTTTTGTTGTTTTATGAAGTCAAACTCATTTATATATAACTTCTACATTACTATTATCATTGTTTATGTTTTCACCACTTTTTGTGGTCACATTTACAATGGCACCGATTGGAGCATATAAAACAGCATTTAATCCTTCAGGTATAGTAAGGTTGATAACATAATTGTTATCGATTTTTTCATAGTCTAGAATTATAAGACCTTTTACACTCGGCACAGTGCAACTCATACTGACAGATAATTCATATTGAGGGTCGATTTTAACCTTTTCATAGCCCGATTCAAGTGGGGTGATTCCTGCAAAATGCTTACTCATAATTACAAGTGGACCACCACTCCAAGCGTGGTTTTTAGTACCCCAATACATATCCCAGTTTTCCCAAAGAGTTGAGTAATCTGCACTCACCATATCCGCATATCTGTCCTTGATTCTCTCATATGCCAAGTCATATTCTCCCATTTTGCAAAGGGACTCAAGAACATAATATTCCATATATGGACTTGCATTCTGTATTGTTGTGAGCACATTTTTAATAGTGCCATACTGCTCCTTTGTTGCAAGACCTGACAAAACTGCAAGAGCATTTGCTCTGTCATCAGGGTCTTTCACATCCTCACTCTTGTAGCCGTCTTCTGTCCAAAGAGATTGATATCCCTTTTCAATTATAGCTTTTCTTTCAGCAAGGAATGAAATATCGTCATCTTTACCTAAAAGCTTTGCCATTTCTTCTGTAGTAGAAAGAGCGTAGTAGTACCATGCATTTTCAATGCAAGTCATATCTGCGTTTTTACCCCAGTCAGGCCAATCCCATGAGCCTTGACGATGAACAACGAGGTTATTGTCATCCATTTCCCAAAGTTTCAGGTAGTCAAGGACTGGTGCATAAACTTTTTCGATAAGAGACTTATCACCGGTGTACTCATAGTAAGTAAGGAAGCCCACAATTCCGGCAAGTTGTTGTACAGGAAGTTCAAAAAAGTCCTCACATATAGGTACAACTGTCTGTAAAACCTTTGAGTCATCAGTATGAGCAATCATAGCCTGAGCACCCTTTTGGTAGAGTAAATATGAGTTACTGTCCATTGAGTACATTGTCATATACATTTCACTTGTGATATCACCCCACCATTGTGCTCTTTCACGGTCAGGACAATCCATAAAGTTGTCACGCATTGTAACATAGAGAGTACGAAGTGATTTTTGCCACAAGGAATTCATAAATTCGTCATCACACTTGAAATCGCCACAGAATTCACTGTCATATCCCGTTTCACGGAATTTCAAAGAAACAACTGTAACACCTTTTGGTATGTCATAAGTAATATGCTCACCATTAAACCAACCTAAGGATTCAAACTCCTGCTCCCCTTCTTTTGTTATATAGGTAGTTGAAACTGCACCGATTGGAGTGTTTTCTGTTGTTATACGGATTTTTTCACCTTCAGGTGCAATGATTTTAAGGTATGGAGTAATCTGTGCATTGTACGGAATATCAACTGTGATTTTTTCACCTAAAAGTTTCTTAACGGTATAGTTTTCGTAATCCTTTGAGTTTTCATAATCTGTAAGACCGAAATCCTTAAGCATTGGTATTCCTCTTGGGTAAAGTTTACCATAAGCACCTTCACCACCGTTCGCATATTCACTTGCATTTTCCCATGATGAAAAATCAAAATTTTCATTGAGCCAATCACCCATATCATTTCTTGCATCATAGTAAATACTGTATTCAGGAAGTCTGTAATTAGGCTGATAAAGAGGACTGTTAATGTATGATTCGTGTTTCTTGACCTTCCAGCTGTTGTCAGAAATTATAGTGATTTCATCATTTTTAGCTTCAAAAATGAATCCACCCTGACCACTACTGTTATAGGAATAGTTTTTCTGGTCACCCCAGAACCACACCAAGGCACAAATTGAGTTTTCACCCTTTTCAAGATATGGTGCAATATCAACACTGTCATAATATCCACTGCTTTCGTCAGGTCCTCGTTTTACATTGCCTTCAAAAACTACAGTTTCTCCGTTTATGTAAAGCCAATATTTTGAGTCCGCTGAAATGTCAGCAATAAGCTCTTGTGGAACAGCATCAAGAGTAACTTTTTTGTTAAAACACATCCAAGTATTGTTCTTTGTAAGATTTTCCTTGTCCCAAATCCATTTAGCCATCCAATCATCCTTCCTTTCTGTAGAGATAACCTGATATTCGAGGATATCGTCAGGAATATCATAATCATTCCTATATGGTAATCCCGAGTAAGTCATCACCAGAAGTGGAGAAAAATATGAAAATACAAGAATAGCGACTATCAAAAGCGCAGGGATAATTAAGAATAGCATTTTTTTCATAGTAACCTCCCAAACTGGTTTGTGAGCACATTATACCATAAAAAGAAAAAAGTACAACAGTTGTATTAAAACTATTGTACTTTTTAGTGGTTGTGACACAACAAGTCAAATTATAAACTCACAATGTGAATCCACAATATTAAACACAAAAAATAACAGTCCCAACCGAAGTTGAAACTGTTATTTTGGTCGGAGTGACAGGAGTCGACCGTATGCAACTTCGTTGCATACTACACGCTCGGCATAAATGCCTCACGCCTTTGTGCTAAAAACGATATACTATATCGTTTTCTTGACGCACAAACCTCCATGAGGTTCGACTCCACATTTTCAATGCACAACAAAAAAGGCACCCTAAAGGGCACCTTTTCCGTTGTGGTCGAGCTGGTGGCGAGACATCCGAACGTATATTAAAAAAATTATTCATTTGCTCTATAGAGATAATTTTTGCTCCATCCTTATAATTAAGCATTATTTCAATGCCGTTATCCCTTACAATTACCGAATTTACAAACAAGTGGAAAAAGATATGCTTGTAATCAGGTGAATTATTATCGATATTTTTCATCTTATCAAACCATATGCGTAGCATATCTTCGTTGATTTGAGAACGACTTAATTCTTCCATTGAGATTTGTAATTCAATCTGTTCTCTTCTTTTTTCGAGTTCTTCAAGTCGTTGCTTTGTAGATGGAGTGTAAATTCCGTCCTGAATTGCGTTGAGCATATTTTTTATGCTTTTTTCCACATCGGACAAATCTTTTTTTAGTACAGGTAAAATTGTGTTTTCCTTTTTGCTTTCTTCAATAACAGCTGAAATGAGGTTTGAAATGTACTCTTCATCTTCCAAAACTTTTTTCGCGTATTCAAAAACAATGTCTTCAATCAAGTCCTTACGAATAGGCTTCCGTTTACATTCTTTGATTCTTTTAGCGTTGGAGCACTTATAGTAATGATAAAATTTGGAGTTTTGACTTTTTCCGCATTCACCAATCATTGTGGAATTACAGTCACCACAGAATATTTTTGATGATAAGAAGTATTCTTCTTTAGCCTTAAAACGACCGGAGCATTTTTTGTTTATTTTAAGACGGTCCTGAACAGCATTGAAAAGGTCGATTGGAACAATAGCAGGAACTCCACCGGGTTTAACGATATCTTTAAAACGATATTCGCCGATATAGTGACGATTCCTTAATAACCTTGATACACCATTAAGACTTACTTGCCCGCCTATTTGATTTCTGATACCTTTTTCATTCATAAATGTAACAATGTCATTCATTGTTTTACCATTTTTATATAAGTTAAAAACTTCAAGTACAACAGGGGCGGTGAGTGGGTCAATTTCGTAATGCTTTTCCTTGTTTATTCGATACCCGATAGGCAATGTGCCACCGTTGTATTTGCATTTAAGTGCATTTTCTGTCATACCTCTTGTAACTTTTTCTGACAATTCTGCAGAATAGTATTCTGCCATACCCTCAAGAACAGATTCAAGAATAATACCTTCTGCACCTTGTGATATTGCTTCGGTTGCAGAAATCACCTTTACATTGTTTTTCTTTAACAGATGCTTGTAATAGGCAGAGTCATATCTGTTTCTTGCAAATCGGTCTAATTTCCATACAACGATGGTATCAAACATATTTTTTGAACTATCTTTTATCATTCGCTGAAAATCAGGTCGATTATCTGTTTTCGCAGATAAAGCACGGTCAATATATGTTCCGAGTATTGTGATTCCTGCTCTTTTTGCAAATGCAGTACATTCTCTAATCTGACCGTCAATAGATTCTTCTCTTTGGTTTTCACTAGAATATCTAGCATATATTACACCTTTCATAATTAATACCTCCCGATAAAATTATATAGTTTTTATAAAAACAACTCAAATGTGTGAATGAGCAGTATCCTTGAAAAAACAAGGACACTGCTTTATATTTTTACACAGCACTATTTATTACTGATTGTTTATTTGTTTTCTTGTATTGTTCGTATTCCTTTTTGCCTTCTTCCGAATCAAAATAAGCTGTTATTTCAGGAAGAATAACTTTAGCAATTGTTTCAAAAACTGATTTTGGTATTTCACATTCACCACGAATGTCGTTTTCAATATAAATAATAAATTTCTTAAAACTTTTAAAAATTCTCAAACACATCACCTCGCATCCCTGTTACGCTGTCGCATAAGGTATCTGGAATAATGTTCACAAGCTTTCAATAGAAATTGCTCTTGCTCTTTTGGCGTTTTGTAACCTTTAAGATATTTCTCAAAAGGTTCAACTTTGATTTTAATAGTTTCTCTTTGATTAGGTTTTGGTTTTACCATAATAGAAAAGATTTCATCTATATTTAGAATTTCAGCCTGAGACATACTTTTCATTTTTTGTGCTTGTGAAAGTGATGGAGTACAATCTTCACTTTCAATAGTAGTAAACAAATCTCTTTGCTCGTTTTCCTTTAAATAAGAAAGCTCAACTGCAGGTGTGAGAGCTATTCTACCATCATCAACCATAGTAAGCAGTTCAGGAATTAAGTTGTTAAGGCGAATATATCTCTGAATTTGCCTACCACTATCAACATCTGAAAGGTCATCTCTTAACTTGTGGCCAACTTGTCCACAAGTTAAGTCTGTGCGTTTTCCCTGACTTTTAAGAGCATCCATTTTAAGCTGATAAGCCTTTGCTTTTTCACTTGGTAGAATCTTTTCTCTCTGCAAATTACTATCTACAACTGCGATTGCAATTTCTGCAGGAGTCATAGTGACATAAGTTACTGGAATAACCTGAAGACCAAGCTTCTTTGCAGCGTATAATCTTCTATGCCCTGATATAAGTTGAATTACATCACCTCGTCTTCCTTGTCTGCTGACAACAAGAGGTGTTAAGATTCCGAACTCCTTTATACTTTCAATAAGGTTTTCCATTTCTTCATCTTCTCGAACCTCAAATGGATTATCCTTAAAAGGTACAATATTTTCAGGTCCTACATAGCTTAAACCTTGAATGTTATTAACTTTATTCATATATATTTTTCCTCCTAAATAAAAACAGCACCTCATCGGGTGCGTTCAAGTTTTCGTATTCTGTTAGTTTCTAATCGGTGCTCCTCCTGTAATAATTCATACAGGTGAGGGGATTTCTCAAGAATTTGTTCAGCTTGTTTGAGTTTCTTTCTTAATGGTACTATTTCTTGTGTTATTTCTTTACGCAGAGTTTTAAATTTTTCACTTTCTTCAGGAGTACTTGCTCTACGTTTTTTGTTATCTGCTTTACTTCTTTTATCTTCAAGTTCGGCAATCTTTAGCTTTGTTTCTTCGATATTTTGTAATAAATCATCAGTAGTATGAATGTGATTATCTGTTAAGAAATGATAATCAGCTACAAATTGTTTTATATCCTTTGCAGCATGTCTCATCTCAGGTGACAAAAGTGTTGCATCTGCTATTTCTTTTAATAATTGAAAAACCAATATAATAAGCAGAAACATTGTGTCAACAAAAATCACATCAGGTTTCTTTGAATGTTCAATGCTGAATTCCAATCGCTTTGCCGTTGTATCAAGTGGGGAGTGTTTATTACTTGTCATAATATAGTTGTTCCAAGTAATCCTACTTGTAGGACTGTATAGATTAGCATTCAATCGTCCCTCAATTTCTTCAACAGTATAGCCAAGAGTTGTCAGTCTGACACCTCTTTCCCAACCTTTTGCTTTAATTGTTAAACGCTGATAATCAATGGTATAACCCATGTTGTTGAGTGCGTTATAAAAATATTTCCAACCAGTTGAAACTGATAAACAAAGTTCAACATCCTCTCCAAGCATATCTCTGTGAGTTTTATTTCCTTTCTTGTGTATCCAATATGCACCTTTTTGACCACCGTAAAATGATGCATTTTCAAGAACGGATTTTCCTCGTTCTTTACAGATGGCATCAGAAATCTCACGGAGCTTGTAATGGTCAGAAATATGATTTTCAAACTTTCTGCCTGTTTTAAATGAAACAGAATTTACCACAAAGTGATTGTGCAGGTGGTGATGCTTATCAAGGTGAGTTGTTACAACAATCTCATATTCATCACCCCACATTCGCTTTGCAGTTTCCATACCAATGCTGTGACATTCTTCGGGTGTTACTTCATTTTCTTTGAAGCTCTGAAAGCCGTGATAAGCCACATTACCACCGAGCTTTCCGTAATGCAATTTGGTTGTCATCATATGTTCGTAGGCTCGTTGTACAGGGCAGTTAATAGCAGATACATAAAGTTTTTCATCAGTTTTCTTATCATTTTCAGCATATTGCAGAGCCTTATATAAATCATCATCAAGATACTTTTTATCAACTGTCTTATCGGGATTTTCAGCATATAAAATAACCGCTTTAAGTCTGCCTTTTACCGGCCAGAATCCTGTGGTTGCGATAAGTCAATTACCTCCTTTTTAGGTGAAAGCACCTCACTATGAATTTCATCAATAAGAGTAATTATCTTTGCTTCAGTTTCAGATGTCATATCCTTATTACAGATTTCACATAGCTTTCCGTAGAAAATAAAAAAAGCATCAGGTAACACCGTTCTCGGTGTAAAGCCTAATGCTCTCTTTGTTACATATTCACTTACAGATAATCTGCATTTTGAAGCATTACGCTCAATTTTCTTTTTATTTTCAGGTGTTAACCTGATTTCAAGTCTTTGTGTTTTATTAATATTATCAATCCTCCTTAATTTTTGACATCAAAAAAGCCGACAAGTAAATACCTGTCGACTTTAATGTGTCGTTTGTTTTTATCGTTCAAAATCTCTGTTAGCTTTAGACTTTTTAAGTTTATTTAAAATTTCATCTTTACTGCTTTGTTTTTTCTTAAGGTTACTTAAAATAGAATCAACATTTTCAGTTGTGGTGACTCCCGGATAATCCTGTTGAAATTCAAGTAATGTTTCTTTTGATTTCTTTTCTTCCTCTGAAATCGTTTTATACAACTGTTCAAAGTTTCCTTTCTCCATTGTATTTTCAATGAATTCTCTTGAATCAGAAGACAACTTATCCCAACTACCATAAAGATTTGTTACAGCCGTTTTTATCATTTCAATTGTTATTGGTTTGCCCATTTTTTCGTGTTCAGCAAGAATACCTACTACATCGGATAAATCGTTTTTGTACTTTCTGCCTGCCATAAGTTTCATTGCAATAAGGTATTCAGCAGAAATGGTACGAACCTTTAAAACGTTGGAAAACTCTTTATAGTGTACTGAATATGCGGACAACTTAGGTGTGTAGGATGTTGTCTTCATAAAATCGGCATTAAGCCAACCGTTAGGAAGATTAAACTTATCTCCAACTGTATTGATTGCATCTTTCATTGAAGAGGCTGCTTTGATAACAGCATCCACATCTGTCGTCATTTCACGAAATCCGTAGTTAGCAAGAATTGCTGCACCACCGATTAAAATGATTTCAGTAGGCATTCCTTTACCGACTAGTTTTCTGTATTCTTTACCAAGTTCTTTTAAATATAAATCAAGATTTTCTTTATTAAAAGTATTCTGATTATCAGTAGACATTTCTTACCTCACTTTCTATGATGTTAAATCTTAAAAATTCAGGTATAGCATCTTTGAGTGCTTGACTCATTATCCTATCATTTCTTGAAACGGTTGTTACTGCAACGATACTTGCAGGGTACAAAGTCTCAGTAAGCTTTTGTTTTCTCAATTCGTTATAATCTTCACAATATGGCACATCATTAATCCTGCTGACATAGTCAAGCATCGCAAGAAGATAAAAACATTCTGCATACCATTGACGGTTATAATAATCTTGTATTTCATTACTTTCAAGTGTATCAATGATGAAATCAATATCACCAAGTTCTTTGAGTTTATGACAAACATTGCTTTTAAAAAGTTCAAAGCTTGTGCGTTTAACAAAACAAGGTTCAAGAAGCTCTTCCATAGAAACACCTAAAACTTTTGACAGTTTATATACAGTTTCTGCACTACACTTTTTAAGTTCTGCTTTGCCTGAAAGAATATCAGTAAGGGTTGTATAAGGAATATCACTATTTTTTGACAAACGGTATCTGGAAATGTTTTTACTTTCCATTATTTGATTAAGCATCATTTTTATCACCTGCTTTCACTATTATTATATCGGTCAACCGTGATAATGTCAACAACATATTACACATTATTTTTACCTTTTCTGCAAATTTTATTTTTTAGGGCTTAAGGGACCCTAAAGGAAATTGGAACTTGCCGTACAAGTTCCCTGCTCGCTACATCATAGGACAAACTATCCTACGGTGCACATTCACGATGGTAAATATTATTTGTCATTTTAAATTTCTCCTTTCATTTTTGATATGTATTGCAGGAGAAAACAAATCAGGCATTTATTTTCAGGCATAAAAAAGCACCCATTACAGCAGTGATGAGTGCAAAATAATTTTTCCTCCTATATACATATGTACACTAATAGCGAAAAATGTTCCTATATTTTAACAAATTTTATTAATATACTATTTACTGTCACAAAATGTATTTAGTCTTCGATTATTGTAGTATAAACAGACTTTGAAATCAAAGGCTTAATCGTTTAATTTTTTTGGCATAAGGTTCCATGTTCAGTGAAAGGATAATTTTATGTGTAATTTAATTCTTGATTGGTTGTATGAAAATGCAGCAGCAATTTTAATTTCAGCAATTGCTTCATTAATAATATCTAAAATATACTACAATAAAGCTAATCGTGAAAGTGTTTTAATGTCAGTTATTTTTCCAATTGTAAAATTACTAAATAGCCGATTCTATACTAGAAAGGATTATGAAGCACTTTTTGAAATAAATTCATCTTATGCAGTCAAATATCTGCGAAAAAAAGAAAGAAAAAAACTACTTAAAGTATTAAGTAACTATAGAGATGTTTGCAGGTATAGTCAGGAGTCTGCTGACACGGAGAGTATAATGTTATATTATAGCTATAAGTTAAAAGAGAATGGAATCAATCCAAGACCTGTTCTTATAGAAAGTGATAACGGAGAAATTATTGCAGAAGATTTCCCTCCATACTATGATGATTTACAAAATTATGTATACAAAATAATATCATCAGATGAATTTTTCGAGTCACCAAAAGTTTGTGCGATTAAAATATCTAATGCTTTTACAAATTATGTAAAAAAACATTATGATGCAAAGACGAAAATCACATTTTTTGATGATTATTCGATTGATAAGGTAATAGAGTCTTCTGAAATAACACAAAAATGGGACAGTAGATTTCAAATAGTCAATAAAAGTAAGGAAGAATTCTTGGAGTTACCAATCTGTAAAAAAGTAACAAAAATTATAAACAAATCAAGTGTTAACGAGTATGTTAAAAATAAGAAATCTATAAAAGCAAATAGCAAACAAATTACAGATAAAATAACCAGAGCAATAAATGCTTTAAAGGATACAACATACTCCAGCATTTATGTAGTACTTTGTTTGATTGAACAATCGGTTGTATTAGAAGCAATAAAAGATTTAACTAATTTGATTAATGATGAAAAGACGAGAATTTTAATTTATGCTATTGTTGGCTGCGTATCACTTGTTCTGTTAATAATCACTATCGCAATAATGATAAACTATGCAGGAAAACAAATTGAACAGGAAATGAAAAAACATACAGAAAAGGGAGAAGATTTAACCAACAAAGAAAGTAATAAAATTATCGAAAGTGCAACTATGATTGGTTATGCAAGCCTATTATTATGTTTTATTACGTGGTTTTCAGAATTTGAAATTACTTTGTCATTAAAATGGTTATTAATTTTTCTTGCAATTACTTTAGGAATTATAATGCCCCTTATTATAAAAAAGAGACATTAACATTTTGAGATGAAATTATAAATTGTAAAAAAAATAAAATTAGAGAGGATATAAAAGCAGTATAAATAATTTTTTATAACTTTCATTCAATATTTATTTGTATTTTTAAATGAAATATTCTGCGTTTTTTAATGTTGTTATTCATTTAATGATAAAAAGAAACACAAAAACAGCACTCACTTCTTTGTTGAAATGAGTGCTGTAATATTTTATTCTAATGTTTTCTTGCGTTCCCAGTATTTGAAATCAGGGTCGAACTCCATATATTTTTCACGCATTTTCTTGATTCTTTTGTTTACACCTGAATGGTTTTTATAGCCAAGTTTTTCTGCGATTTCTTTTTGTGTCATTCCATCAAGAAGCATTCTCAGAATCTTGCCGTCATCTTCACCAATTGCTTTGAAAAAATCATTCACAAGAGCACTGCTTTCAGCAAGCTCTTCCGGTGTAGATTTAAGAATCTCTTCTTCTCTCTGTGCCCTTTCCAGTGTGAGACTTGAATAAACTACCTTCGTTTTTGAACGACTGTGGTTATACTTCCTATTAAAATTCTCCTTTGGACGATTAGGCTTTATCTTTGAGAAGTCTTCAGGAGTATCAAATTTTTTTGAAGCCTTAATCGTATCCTCAAAGCCAATGGTGTCAAGCATAGTGTTCATAGCTGTATTAACAAATTTGTTCACTTTTGCAACTTGCTCAGGGTCAATAGAATTAAGGTTTTCCCATTCTTCTTCGGTAATTGGAAAATCAGGTATATAATGAGTCAAAATGTCAGCACAAAGCTCCTCATTTTCAATAATTTCAGCAACTCTGCCACTTACAATATCGCCAACACCTTTTTTCAATACTTCAGGTGGATAATCCTTTGTATAGCATGCCGGCGATGATTTTTGTCCGAAGTTCCGACCTTCCTTATCCCAAATATCATTAAATATATTTTGAACATAATTCTTTACTTCAATTTTGTCTTGTTCCCATTCATTGAAGTCATACGGTTTCATAGCAGTCCAATCATTTGCCTTGAAAAACTCATGCATTTCTTCACGAGTAGGAAGCCTGTCCATATCTAATAATGTCTTTTTCTTATTTTCTATCATTATTACCTTCTCTCTGTTTTATTCGCAAGTTTTCCTTGCACAACTATTATACAGAATAATCAGGCTAAATGCAAATGCTTAAAAGCATTATGGACCATATTATTGAACAAAAATTAAAACCCTGTTAGAGTGTTGTCTAATCTGCAATCTTAACAGGGCAATTTTTATAATTGAAATAATTATGAATAAATTTTAATTTGTTTCCTAAACACTATCTCAAACACAATATTTCCAATAGTGAACATCATTGCACTAATAAAAATAATGGATAAGAGTATTAATATGACGAAACTTTTCACAATTAATGTATGCAGAATGAATTCCATGTAAAGACATACAATTCCATAAGCATAAGTAATAATTGTGAAAAGCATTGTAACGTAAAAACCATATTTTATCATAATGTAATATGGTTTATCACGAAGATAACATTCATACTCAAACTGACTTTTTAGTCTTTTCTTTTCTTTTTTATTCATATAATCACCTCAACATCACTTCATTATTATAATCGTATGAAAAAGTTGTTTTGTGACAAATAATATACAAATATTTTGTCACAAAGTGTCATTTAATTACGATTTATATTGTATAGAATGATATTCATTCGTCATTACAAAGGTGTTTGAGGTTCTTTTATGGGTGTATTAATTGATAATAAGATAGATGGTAAAGAAAAAGTAAAATCAACCGTTTTGGAATTTCTTGAGAAAAATGAAATTCCATATAGTTTAACAGAAAATGATAATTGTGAGAGCATTCATATTGATTTGAATTTTGATAATGAAGCATTTAAAAGTGATTTCTGTTATGCTCCATTGACGATAGAAACAAGCGATAAAGATATATGCAAAGTTTATCCTTATGAGATAATGCATATTGCAATAGAAGACAGAGAATCTGTTCTTTACTTAATTGATAAGAAAGTAATCAGAACAAATTACAGCATTTCCCATTGGGAGAATATCTTGTCATCAAGATGCTTCAAACGACCACACCATAGTTATATCGTCAATCTGAATTATGTAACAGAAGTAACTCAAGATTATGTATTTTTAAAATACAGAAACAATCAATACACAATCTATACTTCACAGAGAAAGGTTAGAAAATTCAAAAAAGCATTTTTAAACTTTGGGAAGGAAGAATAAAATAGCTTACAATATGATAAAAATGAGCCGACGGGAATATTAGTCTTGTCGGCTTTGGTTAATATTAATATAAAAAATTGAAAAAGGTTTAATATGAGTAGGTTTGTAGACCTGTTCTTATTCAACTGTTAAGTACTAGAATGCACGGAACTTTGCTCTGTGTATTTTTAAATGAATATTTATTTAACTTCGAGATTGTCTTTAAATGATTGTTCATTTTCTGTTTTATCATATTCAAAACAAAATGATAATACTGTACACAACGTATTGAATATACAGTAAAAAAACATAGGATAGAATGTTTTGGTTTCATTTGTCACTGTCTTTTTAAAAAAAACTGTTAATAAAAAAAGTGATATTGTACACACAGTAGGTGCTATGTATTTTGGTTGTTTAAATACTTTAATAAAAGTTTTTTCGGGTTCTAATTTATCGGTTAAAAATGTGACCACAATACCTAATACACCAATAATTGTTGTTGCAATTATTTCTGCATCAAATTCCAAAATAACATTATAAATTGAATGATTACGAATTTTTAATGTTGAAAAAGCAACAACAAAAAATACAACAATCAGTATAAGAGTGCAAACGGTATTTACAATGTTTTTCTTGTCAAATTTTTTTCCAATAAGAGAAAAAGCACAAACATTTATAATTGCAAAAGCATACAATTGGATCGTAGCATTTGATAAGAAAATAAATAATGGAAAAGCAAGTAATGGAAAAAATGCAAACATATATGTTTGAAATTTTTCGATTGATTCATTAAACTCTGCGGTTCTAATCGGATATAGTCTTGAATACATTAAACTATATAGTAAACATAAATATAAACTATAACAGCAAGAAAACAGGAATATATCCATGTTGGAAAAAATGATACCCCTTTTTTCGGTTGATAAAAACAAGTAGGCAATCACATATGATAAAAAAACAAAGCCAAGAATGAAAGCAAAGTGAGTTTTTTTCAACAATTTATTTCGTTTAAGCATAATAAAATATAAAAACACAACGAATATATTTACTATTATCAGAAAAATATTTTTAATATTTCCGTTTTTTGCATAAACCCAAAAGAAAGATGTACATAGTGGTGTTGAAATTATAGGAAATGGTCTGAAGAACAAAAAGTCCCTTTTGCGATATAAATTTTGTGATTTACCTATTATATCAAAACACAGGATACTGATATAATTAACTATGAAAAAAGATAGCACGCAAATAAGTGCAATAATACTTTTATAAACAGAACAATGTATTAACATGATTATTGTTGTAAGTAATATTTGAATTGTTGACAGATTGTGCGTGCTGAATGTTGTATTAAGTAACTGTTTACACCTCTTTGTTTTAAAACAATATTTTACCATTTCACTTTGTAAAATAAAAATAGTTTCATTTATAAGCATCGCAATAAATATCAACATAGTTTGCATATCACATAAAATCTCTATAATTGAACGATTCTCAAGGATAAATGCAGGCATAATAAAAGTTATACTAGATATTGTAATAAGCATAAAAGTGTTGATAGTTAGGTTGAAATATTCTTTACTTTTATTTTTAACCATTAAAAATACCTCCGTTTTAAATTTGTCGCAAATTCAGTAACATCATAAATGTAAAAAATTACTTGTTTTTATATTTTTCTCTCAAATTGATTTGTTTAACATTCAAATTATTCTTCCTCTATATTTATAATCGTGTATTAATATGTATTTGTGACAAGAAAATGTCATTTTTTTATAAGAATTGAGCCGACGGGATTGAATATCTCATCGGCTTTGGTGTTGTATTAGATTGTTTTTAGAAATTAAACTTATAATATTTAAAAAATTTTACAAAATTTTGTTATTTCAGGTTGACAAAAAATACTTATTTGGAAAAACAATAAATGAATAATACAGAAAGGAGGAAAATATTATGTTGATTTATAATCAGAATGTCGAGCAGAGTACATGTGACAGCAGTTTGTCTTTAGATGATAGACTCGATATTGCACGTGAGCGGAGCGAGAAAACAATAAAGCCCGCTAGAACTGAATCAGACGACTTCGTCTTAGAGCTTGAAGTATAATATTCGGTTATGTGCCAAAAAGCCGGCAGAATCATATACGACTCTGTCGGCTTCTTTGTAGTATCAAGTTTTAAATGTGAATTTCATTGGAATGAGAAAAAGTTTATTGCTTTGTTTCACACATATCTATAGCAGTTGAAAGTGCAACAGAAATAATGTATTTCTTAACAGACTCTTCTGTGCTGTTGTCATTAATGTGTTGAAAATTTCTGGCTATGTGCAAGAAAACTTCTTGACAGCAATCTTCAGCTAATTCGCGATTGTTCAAATGCTTTATTGCAATATAGTAAACCATATTGATGTATTTTTGATACAATACTACAAATTTTTCTTTGTCATTTTCTTTTTCAATTAAACTAACTGATGACATTTGAATCACTCCTTTTAGTTATTTGATTAAAAAATTCACATACAGGGCAGGTGAGGAGACCTGCCCCTACTTAACTGTTAATCATTAGAACACAGAAAAACAGTCCCTTTGTGTTTGGATAGTATCTTATGCATTTATTCACTATTGCACAAGTTGTATGTTTTCAAGTTTCCAAAACACATACCTTTTTTACCAGATATTGATATTCCGATATCATTTACTATACAATAAGGGAACTCATAATACTTGTCTAAAATTTTTTCTATTTGTTTAGTTGTTTTATCAAAACAACCAACAGTAATGTGTGAGGGCATATTTAAAAAATCCCATTCCATCGGGGTAGTTTTATCATTCAATAAATTCCAAAGATGTTTTTTCTGTTGAAGTATTTCATCGTTTTGCAACAAATCCAAAAGTACATATTTTGAAGATGCTTGTGATGTAGAACTGACGTGTAATCTTGTTGGGTCTATACGAAACGCTTCTGTGAAAAGTGCAAAACGATAAGCAGAACTTAATATTAGTTCAAATTGTTCAAATGAATTGATATATCCCATAAATAACGATATATGAGGCACAGCAATACTTTGATTGTCAAACTTAATAAAATTATACCCTATATTGCTTATTTCATTATTTATTCTTTGACATAAGTCTAATAAATCACCATGAATATTCAAGTGAATATTAACTTTTGCTAAATCACCATTTTTCAATTTATTCAACTCGAGCGATAACTCCTCTAAATAATTCATTTTTCACCTCATATTATATCACTTAACGAAACGAATTTTTTAGTTTTTTCTGTCGGTTACCTAAAATCAAATCCCCTCTTGTTTGAATAGGCGCTCTGTTTGTGAAATATGCTCCCTGCAGTTGTTCGCAATTTTCGCTTATGGTTAATATTGTTGTACCATTAAAATCATTACTTGGGTTATGTGTTCCATCTGTATTTACTGATGTTTTTCCTTGCCATAAAAACACAAAAGAATATCGATTGTTTTGTTCATCATATAGTAGTTCCGAACAAAGAGATTTGGAATAACTATGTGTAGAATATGCTTCACAAGAAATTGACGTGTATGTTTGTTTTATTTCGATTACAAAATCATGAGGTCTTCCATCTCTTGTTAAAGTTCCTGTCCAACGTCCAGCTATTATCGGACAATAATAATTATTAAAGAATCTTAGAAACTTATTTATATATTTATTTTTCCATAAATATGTATCAAACAACCACCATAAAAAACTAACAACTGTCCAAAACACGCCTATAAAAGTAGAAATAGAATTATAATTCATTATATTTAATACTACTATAAGTACACCTGAAACTATAAGTAAAACTTTACTTTTTTTTAAAACATTTCTCAACCTATTCATATTTGATTGCACAACAAAACCACCTCACATTATTCATTAGTAATTTGCTTGATTTGAACTGTTTGCTTTCAAGAATTTCGTATTAACTTATAAAATAAAAATTAATTTTTTAGGAATATAATTTTATGTATTACTTTTTATACTATATAAAGGCACACAAGTACTATAATCAAGAAAATACGTAATATCAATATATTTGTCAAAAATGCATTTATTTTAGACAAAAACGTGTATTTTCAACTTACATACGAGTATAGTTTGACAGTCCTATTGTACCTTTTGTTTTTAACCCCATTTGGCTAATATAATTAATTTGTTTATTGGTGGAGCCATACCAAATCTTATTTAATTATAAAATTTTAACCTTTATGACAAAACTGTTTGTGTTTGATAAGATTTAGCCGATAGTCTTGTCACATAGATTATTTGTAAAACAACATGTTTTAATTGATAGGGTTGACAATATATCGGTTATTCAATCTTTTAAATTTGTATAAAAACAGGGCGAGGTGGAAGACCTCGCCCTTTGATATTAAGTTGTAATTAATCTAACACAGAAGAACCGTCCCTCTGTGTTGCGTATCTGTAGGTAATAGAATCTGTTGGAGTGCCCACAGTACCGGTTGTATATCCATATACTTTCTTTGTCTTGATATTGCCAATACCGTCGTATGTGAATAATGTTGTAGTATTACTTGTTTTATTATTCTCACGGATAAGCTGGTTTAAATTATCATAAACATATGAACGATAATCTACTTTGTTTTTCGCTGTGATTGATGAACTGCTGTCAGCAGTTGTTCAACTAATAAAAGTAATTAATGAAATATAGTATCTGTGTATATAAATTTTGTAACATTTTCGTAAGGGCAGGTGGGGAGACCTGCCCTTACAAACTTAATTATCATTTAGAAGAACACACAGAACCGTCCCCTGTGCACTTCCCTGTGCACTCCGTCCCCTGTGCACTCTAAGACTTTCTTCTTTCGTGGTTTCTACCATCCCTCGTCTTGTCTTTCTTGTAATCAAAGTTGGAATCAAATTGAAATCGTGCTGACATACAAAACGCAACCTTTACAATTATATTAACAAACACATACACAAGGGATAAGCTGTATGACTGTTTAGTATTAATTATCAACAGAACAATATATTGAGGAATTACGGAAAAAATTTCAAAAAGATATATTTTGTGAAAAAGTGATTGCTTCTTTGAAAGATTATATTTATTTTTTATAAACATAAGTGTCAGTTTGTTTGCTTTATTCTGATAACTATATACTTTAATTCTTTTGTTTCTTTTACTTGAATCAATGTAACTAAGTAATAATAATCTGTACAAAATAATCATATAAAAATCTATTGATACAAGTAAAAAGGATAATGAGTACAAAAGCTTTACCATAACGAAATCATCTCTTTCATGTTTCCATAAACCGTAGTGAAAACATATTGTGCATTAGAGGAGACAACATTTTTGCTTTCGACAACACCTACACCGACCGCGTTTTTTCCAGTGGATATCGCCAAAGCATCTAAAACAAATTTGCCACCTTTCATATGAGCAGTCTTTATAAAATAACTCTGTGCTTTTTTATTTAGAATGCCTTTTTTGAATAATTGTTTCCATGCAGAATTAATTCCTCCAACATTGCCATAACTTGCACCATTTCCTCCCCAAGCACCACAAATCATTCCTACAACGCCATCAAAAATCATATCTCCTAAATTAAATGTTGTGCTTTTGGTTTCATCTTCACTAATTGTTTTTAATTGTTGAACGACATTTGTTGTGCAGGATATTAATGCTCCTAATGATGCCTGTAAAACTACTCCTGCACCACTTGCTGCTAAAGTCCCAGTTGCTGCACCTGAAAGAGAACTTATTAAAATGTCTGCACCATCCCCACCATTAATTGCTGTTGAAACACCGCTTATCAAGGCACCTGCAGTGGCGCCGATTACTATATGCCAAAAGTCTCCTCCATCGTCAGCACGTGATACTGGATTGTTTCCACAATACGCAAACATATTTTTATCAAGCATGCCTTGACCAGTTTGCACATATCCATCCGCATTCAAAAATCTACCAACTTCAGCATTGTAATATCTGCTATTAAGATAGTAAAGTCCAGTTTCATTATCGAGATAATATCCTCTGTATCTGAATGGGTTAATATTTGCAATATGTGTTTCGCTTGTTATTGCGTTTCCGTTGGCATCTGTAACGCTTAAAACATTACCCCAAGCATCGTATTCATAACCAGCAAGTTTATCACCGTTAGCATTGTATATGCCGAGAACATCACCCTGAACATTTGTTGTTACATAGTAGTTTGTTGCTGATGATGAACCACTATTGTAAACTCTTAAGCCTGTAAGATTATTGTAACTGTCATAAAGATAGAAAATCTCCATATCAGGACGGCATTCATAAACAAGCATACCGTTAACATACTGATATGTAGTTGTCTGTCCGTTAACAGTTTTAGATGCACGATAACCGTCAGCATCATAAGTATAGCTTATACTTTGATTGCTGTTTGAATATCCCGTAAGCTGTCTGCCAAACCAAGTGAGTGTGTTACCAAGATATGATGTAGGGTTACCGATTGCATCATAACTGATAGTTTCATTTGAGCTGTAACTACCATTACCATTAAGGTCAACACCAGTTAAAAGGTTGTTCCAACCCGATTTTCCGTCATTACCGTATCTGTAGGTAATAGAATCTGTTGGAGTGCCCACAGTACCGGTTGTATATCCATATACTTTCTTTGTTTTGATATTGCCAATACCGTCGTATGTGAATAATGTTGTAGTATTACTTGTCTTATTATTCTCACGGATAAGCTGGTTTAAATTATCATAAACATATGAACGATAATCTACTTTATTTTTCGCTGTAATTGATGAACTGCTGTCAGCGGTTGTTCGTTCACCAACCATAATACTTGTGATATTACCTACATCATCATAAGTATAATCATAAGTTGTGTTATCAATGATTTCTCGTTTAAGTTGAGTTGTTCTGTATGTTTCGTCACTACCAACATTTCTTTCAGATGCCCAATAAATATAGTTGTTATAGAGTGGGCGAACAGTAGTAAATGTTCTCAGATTAAGACGGTTAAGACTGTCGTAATCATAATTAGCATAACGATTGCCGGCGATATAGTACTGTACAGGTAAGTTATCTTTAGCATAATTTGCTGAATTTTCACTTGTAGAAACAGTGGAATATCTGTATTTCTGTGTAACAGATTTTCCGCCGACTTCATTTGTAATTGATGTTAAGTTATTACGCTCATCATAGGAAAATTCTGTTGAACCGATATGTGTTGCAGAACTATCATTAGTTCTTATTTCCTGACGAATCAGTCTGCCGATTGCATCGTAATTATAGCTGTATTTCTGATTATTGACATAATCCTGATGCACAAGAGGGGTAAGAGCGCTGTTATATGCCCAACCGTAACGGAGAACGGAATTGCCCTTGATTCCTGTAACATTTCCGAATGAATCGTAAGTGTATGAAAGAACATCACCGTTATCGTATGTTGAAGATGTTAACAGACCGTTGTTTTCACCGTAAGTGTTGGTGGAAAGTGCTGTATTACCAACAAAGGTTTTTGTAATATTACCGTAAGCGTCATATTCAAATTTGAACTGTTCGTTTGCACCTGTTGCAGCAGCAATTATTTTATTTAATCTGTTTGTAGCATAACTATATGTTACTGTGCTGTCACCTGATGAAACGGTGAGAAGTTTATCGTTTTCAGCTTTATATGTATAATTGGTTGTAACATTATTTGCATTTGTAACGCTGTTAATCAAACCTTTTTTCAAGTTATAATTATAATACGTCGATTCTCCGTGGCTGTCAAGTGTTTCCTTAACATATGCACCTGCTGAAATACCGTCACTTGCACTACTATAAACAGTATCGGTCTTAATAATCATGGTGGAATTTGCTGAAGTTGCCTTATTGCGAAGTTCTGAGGAGGTAACCTGATTTTTCTCATTATATTCAAATCCTGTTACAACACCTTTTGCAGATGTTGCAGTAGTTAAATTATGCGCACTGTCATAATCATATGTGTAATTATAGCCCTTTGCATCTGTATATGATACCAAATCGGAGCCGTTATACTCCATATTTGACTTTTGTTCAGCATTTGCTGAAACGGAAATAACATTTCCCTCGTCATCATAGGTATAAGACTGTGCAACATCCTTTATAACCTGAATATTATCAAAAAATACATAGTTCGCCTGGAAATTGTACTTACAATAGATTGCAATATTTCGTGGAGTTGCACTTGGTTTGGTTGTTGATGCCAAAGAGAACGGCTGTACTGTATATTGCCAGCCTGAAACTGCCGTATTGAATTTTGCTGATGTTTTTGTTTCGTTAAATTCGCTTCCGTCAGTCGCTGTATAGCTTACAAGCACACCGATTTCAAAATACGCTGTTTTGTGGTTTGTCTGACTTACCGCATCTGCCTTTGCCCAACCACTGACAATATATGTGTCGTTTTTATTACCGTAAGCGGCAATTACCTGCTTCATATTCTTTGAAACGTTGCCTTCGCCCTTAAGTCGCATTGAATATGAACCGTCATATTTGTTTGCAGTACTTGCGCCTTGCTCACCTGAAATATGTGAAACGCTGTTTGCAGTCCACTTTGAAGGCATATTTGAAGAAACTGTTTCAAAGCCTGAATTTTCTACAAGGTTACAAGGGTTAGCTGTGTCGCCCTTTTCAAGCTGCATACAATCGAAATATGCTGTACCTGTTACATTCCTTAAACCAAGATAAACAAGCATACCTGTGGTGTCTGACGGAATTGTTGCGGTAATTGTCAATCGTCTCCAACCGTTATTGATTGCTTCATCAGTTGTTAAAAGTGTCTCTGAATACCAGTTATGGTTTGTTCCTGATGAATCCTCTGCTCTTAACTGAACAAAAGCACCTGTCAATGAGCTGTCATAAAGCTTTGTGATGCCTGTGGTCTTAACATAAGCAGAGAATGTGTATGTTTCACCCGGAGTGAATTTTGATGTGCTTATTCTTTGATAATATAATGCGTTACCTGATGCACCTGACAATGCACTTATGTTGATTGCAAGAGAATTAGCACCAACATACTGCTCTGTTGAAGATGATGAAAGGGTTGCTGTTGCAGTAGGATTATGTGGAGTCCATCCTGATGTAGTTTCACCGCTGATTCCTGTAACAAGGTTTACAACGTTTTTGCCAAGACCTGCCTCAGCAGTTACTTTATTAGCTGTTTTAAAGGCTGTACTTTCTGATGACTCGGAATAATTGTACGCACCTGCAACGGAATCCTTACCGTCACGGGTTTTTAACTGCTGTGAAACAGTTCTGCCGTATGTATCAAACTGATATGTAGTAATAAGGTCATCGTTGCTGTTATACTCACCGTCAGTACCGCTTGTGGTTATTCTTGTTGTGTTGTAATCACTTCTGTCAAAACCGATTGTCTGACCCGTTTCTGTTCCGCGTGAAGAATCAGTTCCGCCTTTTTCAATCATTTTTGATACTCGTTTACCCTTTGCAGCAGATGTGTATTGGAATTCTACTGCATATCCGCTACTTGCAATAGCTTTTGTAAGACAAGCATCGCTGTCATATTCATAATTCACATAACTGCTGTCAGGATATGTGATTTTTGTTACTCGACCTACTCCACCATAGTTTATATTTGTCACCCTTGATGATGGGTCAGTAATTTTAACGATATAGTCACCTGAGTATGTAAATGTATATGTGTGTCCTGCACCGTTTTTCACGGATTGAATTTTCTTGCCTGTTGAATCATATGTTGCTCTCATAAGAGCATTATTGCTTTGGTCGTTTATAGCGTAAAGGTTACCGACAAGATTAAAATAATACTTAATTCCGTCTTTATCGGTGATACGGTATATCCATGTTGTGCCATCTTCATCTATTGTAAGGGTAAGACCTAAACCGTCTTCGTCTGTGTAGGTTGTAGTTCCTGATTCGGTCTTTTTATAGAAATAGTGCTCTGTTCCGTCACCATCTGTATAAACATAAGGGAATGTAGTTGCAGAATCACCTGTTAAACCATAAAGACTTGATTTTCTCACAGTTTGCAACAAGCTTAACATCCAACCTTGTCCGACAGATGTTGTTACATTATTTCCTTTTGCCGGAACATATTTTGAGCCTGCTGCATATCCGTTATATACGAAATCAACAGAAAGTGAACCTAATTCACTGCTTATTCCTGCAAGATTGGTTGAGAAAACAAGGTTACCTGTATAGTCATTTACATAGGCTGTACCTGCATCTTCAACTCCTGCAGTTGTATAACTCCAATATCCCTCAACACCTTTGTTGTTTCTGTAGTTAATAAGAATTGTTGGATATGCATCTTTTACATTGTTATACTTTTCTGACCAGAAATAAGCACAAGCAGCAGAGGTGGCTTGTGTACCATTTTCATTATGCTGCTTAATTAAGATACCATTATTAGTCAAAGAACCTTCATACCAGCCTTTGACTGCTTTAGTAATATCAAAACACTTCCAGTTTGCATTACCCTCTACATCAGACTGTTTTATGAAATCATAATCATAAACTGTACTGTTATATGATGGTTGATTGTTCCAAGTAACCGTTGTATAATTCCATGATTGTGTTATAACATGGGCATCAATCTGCTGGTCTTCCATTGATGTAGTATAAAAGCTTTTATGATATGCGGCTACATTCAAGTTTGCACCTATAACCATATCACCTTTATTAAGTGTTGGTAAATCAAACTTTAAAAGAGTACGGGTTTTTCCGTATGATGATGTGTCCCAACCAATTGATAAAAGTGTCATTGCAGACAAGTTCTGTGAACTGTAATTGCTTGATGATGCAACGAAAGTTGTGTCAATATCATCTCTTGATTGTTCTGTTGTGATATATGGGTCAATTACTACAGGGAATGTAGTTTCATCGCTATTAATCCAATCGGCGTCTGCAATGACTGTCAGTTTATATTTATGACCATTTTCTTCTGTCAACTCGTATCTTACATCTGTTGACATACGGTTTTCAGCATCATACATAAATGGTGCAGGAATCACAAAAACAACTTCATTTGTGTCATTGGATAATGCTGTAATGCTTCCATCTTCGTTTATATTTAGATATACATTTTGAGCTTTCATATTGAAAGTGTATGTATATTCATCAGACTTTGCATTGACAATGATATTCTCCTTGATACTGTTACCGACTATGTTGTACTCAAGAGAAATGTTTTCATCTACATTTTCGTAAACAACACTGTCACTACGAGTTCCTGAAACATAATTGTCGTATTGAGACTGATTATCATTTTGTTTCTTTTTCCTTAATCTTGGAGTCAACATTTTTGTTGTTTTTATTGTCAGATTCATATCCCCAAGATAAAGAATACTTGTCTTTTTTGATTGTAATAAGTTTTTTACTGTCTGCTTTTTTGGCAAACTTAACTTTTATGTCGTTGGATTCATTAGAATAACCATCAACATCATCGCTGTCTGTAGCATCCTCCAACGATAAAGTGTTGTCAATATCAACCAATTCACCATTTTCTTCATAATGCACAGGTTGTGAGTAGGTTACAGCCATTATTGAATGGTCGCTCATTATATAGTGCTTAACATTTGACTCTCTTCGGCTGATATCTTCACCGATGATTGTCAATTCTTTTTTTGCTGTTCCTTCATCGTCTTCAAAGTTCTCGTCCACAACAAATTCATCTTCATACGGTGAAAATGTTTCTGCCACTGCAGATATTAAACTCTGTGGAATGATTTGAAAAACGAGAAGAACTGTTAATATTACTGATAATATTTTAGTAAATGATTTAAATTGTTTTTTCATAATATCCTCTCCTTTGGTTTTACAGATATAGTCTTATTATTGCTAATCTAATTTTCTATCACTCCTTTCATGCACAGACGATATATTTCAAATTTTATTTTAAAGATTAATAATGCAAAAAGTAAGGTGGTGTGCAAAAAAGCAAAGAAAAACAACAAAAAAGATAAGCTGACAGCGTAAACTGTCAGTTGTCTGTATGAATATTCTTATTTCAAGTTCAAGTGACCATGAATTTTTGATTAATTGAGAGAAAATGTTTTCTTTGATTAAAATTCATATACAAAGCTAAATTTATAAACAACATCATCTGGAAACATAAAGATAACAAGAAACAATAATTAATTTTTAAACTGCCCTCACATTTTTGGGGGCAGTTTCCCTTCCTAAAGTGAGTTGACATTACATTTCTTGGCTTTAGTGATTGTTTTTGTTGGTTTGATTATGGTATAATACCTTAAAATTATTTGGCAGGTGAAAGAGAATGAATATAAAAGTTTTGTTCAAAAGTCTTCCATTGCAGACGAATCCGAAAAAGTACGAACAATTCGTAAGAGAGCTTGATTATAAAAAAATGCTTGCAGAAGACCCGGTAGTGGTTAGAGATAAATACTATCTTGAAAATGAAAATTTAGTTGAAACTGATTTAGCACATACTTCTGCTACCCATGAACTTCACAATAAACTTAATGAAAAGTACAAACTTTCTGAAGTTGCTACTGCCGATACCGATTTTGAAAAGGTTGTTCAGGTTTTAAATTGGCTTACACAAAACACTTTTTATAATGGCGCACAGATTCATCTACTGACAGATAACACACTAGATATTTTAAAATACGCTTTCGGCAAATCTTTTAAAAAGGCTCTTTGTTGTAGGTTGAAAGCAATTTCTTTTGCAGATTGTCTTGTTGCTGTTGGAATTAAAGCATATCCTATTTGCATGTGTTCAACCGTAGTAAAGAACAGTCATTTTATTTGCCGTGCATATATAAGTGAGCTTGATAAATGGTGTGCTTTTGACCCCTCGTTTGGCTGTTGGTTTGCTGATGAATTTGGAAATCCTATTGACATTTTTGAAATGAGAGAAATGTTTTTACAAGGTGATGAGCCTATTGTTAACGGATACAATTTTAACGGTACAACAGAATGTCTTGATGTTTATATCAATGCTTTTCTGAAAATGTGTATCTCTAATCTTTCAACTTGGCGTGATAATTCTATGGATAGAAGGGATAAAAAGAAATTGCCTGACAAAAAGAAGTTTAACGGAAAAATTCCAAACGAAAAACCTAATGAGGAAAATGTAATATCTGGACTGAAGAAAGTACGTATTTGTGAATATACATATATTTTGAATGATATTCGTGGAAAAGAACAAGGTAGAATTAAAGCTAATATTTATTTAGATGGTGTATGTCTTGATAGTTTTTGTGTAGCATGCAAATATAGGGGAATAAAAAAATATCGATACGGGAAACAACTTCTAGATTCAATTATTGAAGAAGCTAAGGTAAATAATTGTAAAAGAATAATCGTTGTTCCAAAAGCAGAAGAAATATATGATGAAGATGTTCCTTTAATGTCGTTAGAAGAATTGCGAAGAAAATATACCAATTTAGGATTTTCCTTAATCGAAAATGCAGACGATGATGCAAACGGAAATGCAGACGATGATGCAATTAATATTATAAGTCATTTTTAACTATGTATTTCAATTTATGTTATTGTTAATATAATAAATTACTGTAAAAAAAGGAGCTGCTATGATAGTATCCCAAGAACAAGCAATAAAATTATACGAACTTACACTTGACATAACACAAAAAGTAGCAATAAAGGCACACGAATATCTTGGTACTCACAAAAAGATTACAGGGTATGGTAAATACCCCGTATTGTGTAATCATTTTCCTAAAGATAATCCTGAATTTGATGAAATTAATTCTCGTGTGCCATTTTTGATGTATAATATTCCTCAGTACGAGTTAAAAGATTTTCCGGATGATTTAATTCAGTATGGCGAAATTTTTAATGGATATAGTAACGATAGAATTAATGTTGCTGAAATTGAAGGCTTTAATGATTTGTATAGTTATATAATTAACTCAAATGAATTAAGAATGGCTTTCTACGGAGATAAAACCACCAATTTATCCGAATATGCAATTAAAAAATTCATATCAGAAATTGTGGATAGATATTTGTACACAACTCAAGCAACAAAAGATGTGCCTGAAAATATACAAGAAATAATAATTCCTTACATCAAAGAAAAATTAATGCGATATATTGGAGACACATTAAACATTGATATCTATGTTCCTATATGTTTAGTTTCTTTTCAAGATGATGTAATTAAATTATCTGACAGCATAGAAATTATTCATATTCCAGATGACATCCAAAAATCTCGAAAGCAAGCATGCATATATGAAGCTTATAACGAGGACAGTGTTGCTGCCTGTGCAACACATATGATTGTTTTTCACGGATACTGTTTTAAGAATGAAGAGTTCTTTTCGATAAATACCGTAACTCGAAATTATAATGCCTACCCCGTAAAAGATATTGATATTATAATGGCTGTAATACGTATCGTAACAGGTTATTCGGTTGGGTATGAACAAATTCTTTCAAGACCAATAGGCTGGATTGATGAACATTTTGCTGATCTCATCCCTTTATATGGAGCCAAAACACACTTTGTCAACGCTAGAGAGTATGAAAAAATGTGGATTCAATTACCGGTTGGATACATAGACACAAACCAGTCGCAAGCCATTCAGAAACTTTATTCCAATATTTGCTCTTTTGAAGAAAACAAGTCAAATAAAAACCTATTCTTTGCTTTAAAAAGACTTAACAGGTGTATGTTAAGAGACGAAGAAGATGATATGGCTATTGACGCTACAATTGGATTAGAATCACTTTTATCCGGCGGAACGAAAGGCGAAATTACATATACTATTTCAAATAGAATTCCTGTTGTTTTTAAACATGAACATAGTGATATTTATAAACCTAATGAATGTAGAGCCATTATGAAAAAGATTTATAATTATAGGTCTGTTATGGCTCACGGAGGAACATTAAAACCAAAAGACGAATACTATACTATCAATGAAAAAAATATTGAAATAAATAGAATTGCCGTAGACTTTTTAAGACAAACATTGCTATTTGTTATCAACAACACAGAATATCTTGATGCAAAGAAATTTGATGAATACATTGACAATGTAATGACAAATTAATACAATGGCGGTATGAGTGAAAATCTCATTACCGCTGTTTTTCTTTTGTTTGAATTTTTAAAAGATTATAATTTAATTCTAAGAGATTTATAAGGGAATAAAACATATAAACGCAATCTCTTGCGATTTCCATTAAAGTTTTAGTATCTGTCTTTTGCTTACCCATATGGTCATCGATAAAAAGAATGGTTTGCTCTTCTAAATTCTCTTCGTAATTAAAGTGTCCGATAGAGTTTCGGATATGATTTTCTATTGAATTATTTATCAACCAAGAAAAATCATCATTATTTGATATAAGTTCTTTATAAATATTAACTTTACTACGATATGAATTGATTTTTTCCTCAAAGTCAGTGTTGGTATTAATAAATTTGTTTATATCTTTTCTACCACAAACATTATTTAGTGCAACAATTCGTGGTAAATTATATAAAATCAATTCATATGAATCTTGGTAAAAAGATTTTATATCCTCAAAAGACAAAGTAGAAATACCTAAATCTTTAAATTCTTTAACTTTTAACGTATTAAAAACCGGCAGAAACTTTGGATATATTTCTAAAAAGGCTTTGATAAGTTGTAAAGTTTTTCGCTCTATTTGTTTGGTGTAATCAAAATCATATATTTTTGTAATGTCGCCGAATTCTACAGGATAATTCACACTCAATTTTTTCAGTTTATTGCCCATCTTAGTGTATTCTTTTAAAATATCCTTTGGCAATATTTTTATACAAAATTTAATCAAATCATGATGCACTGACATTATACAGTTGATATCTTTTGGGAAACACTCATATTGTTCAGTAAGACGTGGTAATAATACATCATATTTTTCATTATAGCAAAGGTCTATTTTTATTTTAATACTGTCCCATTCTTTTTCCCAGAGACCAATAAAATTATAAAAACGGGTGTTTTGATTTTTATTTCCATCTAATTTGTTAGCTTGTCTCATATATGGTGATAATATATACTTACTCATATCATTGCTATCCAAAGAAATTTTGTTCGTTGACAAGTCAGGCGAGAGTTCTAAAACATATTTACAGGTTTTTTGTTTAATTTCAGTGGCATTTTTTAATTTAAAATCATAATGCCATGGTAATGGCTCTATCTTCTCTCGTCCATAGTGCCAAACCGTTTTAACATAACCACTAATTTCAGTTTTACAGTTCGGACATTGGAAATTAATAGGACAGTTAATTTCAGAAACTTGATATCTTAATCTTATCGTACAGCCACAAACATTACAAGCGATTGGAAAATTGGCTACCACAATATCACCCTTTTATTATAATTAATTAGTTAATCCTCAACAACTTGGTTGTCCTGTTCTTTGAGGTCTATTATTCGTTTGATTTCATATGCTAATTGAATAAGCATATCGACTACAAATATAGCTTTTAAAGAATGTTCTTGCGTTCCAAACTCGATTTGGTCACCATGACATATTTTGTTTCGTAAAGGTTGGTTGTTGATGTGTGAATAGTCTTGTCCAGAGAAGAAACAGACATCCCTTAAATAATTAGCCATTGCATTCCATAATAGCATTCCACTTTCTGTAAACATCAGCGTTTGAAAAAGTCGTCCTTTTTCTTTATCGATAAATTTTGAATTTAAATTAAAAAGTTCTGCAACATACTCTTTTTCTTCTTGATTTAATGTGAGATTGTTGTCTTCAAGCGCTTTTTCAATGTCGGCAGCAATACCGTATAACTGACACATAAGCATAGATGTTGAGGCAAAATAAAACTCCTGTTTGTGCAGATGAATAGCTTGAGAAAGAATTGGCTTTCTTCCTTCGCTTATGATGGAGCAATTCATCCAGTCGCCTTCTACCGCAATAAAGAAATCGTCCGTGCAGTATTTATAAATAATTTCAGCTACAATTACAGGGTCTTCGCCATTTTTACAGGCGTCCAATATGTCAGAATGTAGCAGTTCATCTTCCACCAAAAAAATCGGCCAATTAAGCCTTTCAAGCAAATGAATGTATGTAATAGGAATCATTGCCTCACTGAAACTCTTCAGCATCGGCTTAAAGTCTATAGAAGCTACCATATTGGCTATGCGTTGTCCTACAGTGAGCACAGCTTGCATAGCTTCACTTTGTATTATAGAAGATACAGCAGCACCCAGACTTTGTGATACTGTTACTAATTGTTCAGCTTGTGATGATACAAGTGAATTCATTACATTTTGTATAGCAGTCAGACCTGATGTGAGGTTTTTAACAGTATCAGGATAAGTAATTTCAGGTATAATTAAAGGCGTGGCTTCTACATTTTCATTTTTATCCTTTTTGCTTATTCTTCCATCTTGAGGTTTTTGTGCATCAATTGGTATTAAATATAACTTACCTTTCCGAATTACACCATCAATTTTTCTTTCTGCACAAAGAGCACGTACACGACGGGCAGAAATTCCCCATTTTTCTGCTGCCTGTGATACTTTCATATATTCCATATATAACAACTCCTTTTAGATACTCTTTTACATAATACTATATTTCGGGAATGATATCAAGTGCATTGTTCCTAAAAACACATAATAGGAATAATTTAATAGGGAGTGTTACTTTACTCGTAACACTCCCTTGGAATAGTTTATAAATAGATTATATCATTGATTACAATTTCTTTTGCTCGTGCTTCAATATTCTGCATTCGGCATACCCACTCCATCTGATTCTCTTCTTTCAGCTGCTCAGTTACACCTTCTGCCTTTTTTATCTGTTCAATAAAAATGTCAAACATTGCTATTGCCTGATTTTCAACTTCTACACAGTGTTGATACAGGTTGCCTTGAGTAAGTAATAAATTGAAAAATACACGGTTATGTTTTTTAAGATAATCCTTATGTAACATACCCCATTTACCAAGAGTAACATTTGCTTCTTCGGGTGGTAAAACGAGGTTAGGGATTAAATAATCACCAACCTGACGATATTGGATTGTGTTTTGATTTGACATAAAGAGTCCTCCTTTATATTTTGTACTTTCATTGTACAAATTAAAAGGGGTGTCGAATGTATAAATATTTGTAAAAAATATTGAACTTAAAATATTTTTACATTTATAATTATATATTTTCATTTATATCAAATTATATATTCTTTAGTAGATTTTTGATGAAAATTATTCAAATTTATTTAAAAACAAAGAACAAATCATATTCACCTATCTTTTGAAACGAGTATAA
>JAZQUC010000247.1:0-11894 GCA_045631075.1 Candidatus Fimenecus sp.
AAATCTATACAAATATGTCTTTATATGAAATTAAAGCGTGATAACCATTTCGGGTATCACGCTTTTTTATAATTTTTTATCTAATTTTGTCTTCTTAATTACATTATATAATGGTAACCCAAGACCATAACACATTACTAATTGTCCAATTGCAATCTGTATCGCATTTATTAAGAATGCCTGTAATTTAAAGCCTTCGGGCATGAATATTGTAATTTCAATTCCCACGATAACGGCGTTTGCAATCACAGGGAAGAAAGCAGAAAGCAACGGTAAATTTTTAAATTTCACATTTCGTGTTTTATAGCTCAAAACAGCAGCTATAAATGTTGCAGCTGTGCCACAAAGAATATCAACTATTCCATAAGGACTTGTAATGTTACCTAAAAAGCAACCGATTGTAAGTCCAGGGATAGCAGCAGGGGATATGCACGCTAAAATCGTCAATGCTTCTGAAAAACGAAATTGAATACTGCCATAGGCAAGATTCATCATACCTGCCGCATAGGTAAGCCCTGCGTAAAGTGCCGCAATAACTGCAGACTGCACCACAAATGTGGTCCTTTTCTTATTTCTGTTCATTTTTATCACTCCGTAGTTTTATTTATTGTCAGGATGGTTTCGAACTGACATTTTTATATTTAAGTAGAACCTTCTTCTACATCAATCCTTTTTGATTTTAACTTATCAAAGGTGTCTTTAATTATTTTCTTTGGCTTAACTAAAAGACTATCCTTTGCCGATGGGAAAATGTTACCAAGAAATTTAAGCATAAAACTTCGTGTTTCAGGGTCCAAATCCTTGATGGTCTCAAAAAACAAGGCGTTGTTGTTTTTAAGGTTTTCACTCCAGTCAATGAAACTTTCAGCTTTCTGTGCATTTGTTGCTTGAATAATATCAAAAATTCCGTCAACGAAGATTTCTCTTTGTTCAGGTGTAAAATTGCCAACCCATTCTTTAAATGTGCTGTTTACAAATTTTGCTTTTGTGTTGATTTTTTCACCTGTCACAAAGTCGTTGTCTTCTACAATCCACAAAAATGGGTCGTGCTGGTGAATACCTTCACCATCGCTTTTAACAATACGATATGTGTCAGTATCGTTTAAAAGCATACCAATCATTGAGTCTTCAGGTACAAATTTTACGATTTTACTTTCGGTATCAATGTATTTTTGTGAAGAAACAAAACCTTCAGTAAAACCTGGACTGTCAAAACTTTGAATCTCAATAATCTTTTCCTTTGTCTTAGGTGAGCACATAACACCCGCATAAATAGCAAGATTACCGCCCTTTGAATGACCGACAACCGTAATATTACCCTTGATTTTACTTGCAACCTTGTTAAGATATTTAGCACTCAAAATCTGTGCGGGAACAGTGTCGTTATAAAGCATATCAAAGTTTTCACGCCAACCTGTAATGGTGGAGTCGGTACCTCTGAATGCAACACAAGCGTTACCGTCAGGGAAAAGGAATGTTGTTGCCGAGAACTGAACGGCATTTTGTGGGTCAAAAACATTTTCGTGATAATTTATTCTCACTCTTCCGTATCTTTTGCTGTAAGCCAGTGAGTTAAACAGTAAAAGATTTTTTCTTGCTGTTCGTTCAAGGGGGAACAGGTTTTCAAAGCCTTCCTGTTCTGAAATTTTAGCAAAAGTGATTCCTCTTGCAAACAACTGTTTTTCAGGAACAAAGGTGTCAAAGTCAAGATAAGCAAGCTGTGCAAAAATAAGACCATCAACCTTTGAAAAAGGCAAAGAAATAAAATCTTTATGAGCATTCATAAGTGAATAATCAATAATGCCTGACATCAAGCTTCAACTCCTTTTGGCAATTATTTCGATTAACAATTATACTATATAATATAATATTATTCAATAAAAATGAACAAATTTTTAAATTTTAAAATCCACTTGTTTATCGCATAAAAATATTGTATAATATTAAAAATTCCATATGGAGGTATATTTTAATGAAAAAGTTTTTAGCAATACTTCTTGCTTTGGTTATAGTTGTTTTCAGTTTCGCATCCTGCAAAAAAGACGATGAAAAACCTTATTATGTTGATGAAGAAGGTCAGACTCAGGTTGCCGAAAAGGATGAAAACGGAAAATATTTCGTTACTGATGACGATGGTAACAAAACATACATCGACGATAAAGATGTTGTTGACAACAGTGATAAGGCAGATAAAGAACTTCAGGATTTTATTGAAAATGCAGAGAAAAATCCTGACAAGGTTTTTGATAATGCAGATAAAGATGACAAACTGGAAATGAGTGACGAGCTTGTTACTGATAAGGTTGTTGTGGTTGAGCCTGATAAAGGTGAAGCAAAAGCGATGGCACGCCTTGATGCACATAAAAAGATTATCGGTACAAATAAATTCACAATCGAAGCAACTGTTAAGGAAGTTGGCGGTGACAATTTGGAATATCCGTTCCTTTATATTAGAAACGGAAGTGGTGCTTATATTGAAACTTCTGTTCCTTTTGAAGAAGGCAAGGTTGTCAAGGCAAATATGATTATTGTAAATGGCAAAACATATTGTGAAATTCCATCGCTTAAATGCTATATGACAGTTGAAGATATGAGCATTAATGACTTGGCAGATGGTACATTTGACAAAGGCTCAATTGATGCCTATAAATTTGTTGAATCAGGTACAGTAACACTTAATGGTAAAAAATATACATGTGACATTTTTTCAAGTGATACAGATACTATTAAACATTATTATGATTCAAAAGATAATCTTGTAAGAATTGAAAAAATTGGTAAGAGAGATTCTGTAATCACTGAAATCAAATCAATGAAAAATTCTGCTGACAGCTCAAAAATCAAAAAGCCAAAGGGAATTGATATAACAGCACTTGTAGAATGATTTATTTAAAGGTAACTTGAGGGTTTCAAGTTACCTTTTTTTAGTTGACTTTATGAATTTTATGTAATAAAATATAAAGATAGGAAAAATATGTTGTTTTTAAACGAATAACTGTATTTG
The DNA here is from genome assembly GCA_045631075.1 of Candidatus Fimenecus sp. Taxonomy (GTDB): domain Bacteria; phylum Bacillota; class Clostridia; order Oscillospirales; family Acutalibacteraceae; genus Fimenecus. The sequence continues at coordinate 3,005 of JAZQUC010000247.1, forward strand.
GGGTGGTGCTTTGAGCTTAGGATTAAGAGCTTTTCAATTAGAAGAATTGAGAATGCTAAAAGCGGTTTCTGAAAAACTTAATAATGCCGGTGTCGCGTTTTATTTGATTGGCGGAAGTTGTATCGGCGCGTTAAGGCATCAGGGCTTTATTCCTTGGGATGACGATGTTGATGTTGCTGTTATGCGAAAAGATTTTCAAAAGGCAGAACAGGCGTTGTCAGAGCTTCAGGACAATATGATGTATGATGCTGTGGAAAGTCATGTTATAGCTGATGCACCAATCGGTCATGTGTATTCGCTTGATTACAAATCTATGGACCAAGCACCGCGTATTGATGTGTTTGCTATTGACAATGTGCCTGATGGTGCTATGGCTGAAAAGTTTCAAAAACTTTGTTCAATGATATATCATGTATGTGTCTTAAGAAGACCTGCAGAAAACAGAGGCAAACTCAAAAGAATATTTACATATATTATCTGTAAATTTTTTCCTAAATTTCTTTTGGACTTTTTACAGAAAATGGCATATAAAGGCGTTACAATGTGGATGGACAAACCTACAAAATATGTCAGCAATATATACGGTGTCAGTGGTGATAAGGAAAAAGTTCCTGCTGCATTTTACGGTACTGCAAGGTATGTTCCTTTTGAGGATACTGTGATGCCGATACCTGAAAAGGCAGAAGAATATAATACACAGATTTATGGTAACTTTATGGAATATCCGCCTGAAGAACAGCGGGTACCATCACATTTTAAAGAATTTTAATTGGGGATTACGGAGGAAATTTTAATGGACAGATTAATTCTTGAAGATGAATTATCAGAAATAACTGGTTTTTATAAAAAATTAACGGGAGCATATATGCACCCACCTAAATTTGTAGGTATCAGTAAAAAAGGAAGATTCCTTTATGAAAATGCTGTTGTAGTAAGTGATATGAACCCTTTGGGTAATCTTACTTTCCCTGCAATGGTTTCAATTAAGAATAAGGGATTTTTCTCATCAGTAAAAGGTTATTCAGTTTATGACGGAATTCTTAAATTTGCTGATTTTGAATATGAAGATGATTCGCTTGCTCATATTGAAAGCATTGATTCTGCACCTGTTGTCAATAAGTGTGCGTTCACTCTTTGTATTGACTGTGAAAAGGTTGAATCAAGAGAAGCTTGGCTTGATGCAATTACAAAGGTTGTAGAATATGCAAATCAGGGTAAAGATAACAAATGTACTGTTCTTGCTGTGCTTCCTGAATATCCTGCAATTCCTGACGAAGAAATCAACAGTCTTTCAGAGCGTGAGTTCAGTTACTTTATGGAAAAGCATATTGAAAATCCAACTGAAGCACAGAAATATTATGTTGAAATCGAAAAGCTTTGCCGTAATTTCGTGAATAACGGCTTTGAAGATATTAATCTTATTCGTGTTGATAATCTTTTTGGTCCTGATTCTAACCAAATCAGAATTTTTGACATTGAAAAGTGTATTAACGAAGCATTCTCAACAGGTGTTATGAATATAACAACAGCTGACTATGAAAATACAATTTCCGTTTCTTATGTAAGAGATGCAATTTGTTTCGGTATCCAAACATTATATTGTGGCAGAAAAGGTCAGGTGTATAATTTCTGTTCACACCTTACAACTATTGCAAATATTAAGAATACAATCAGAAATAATTTCAAGGAACAGCTCTCACTTAATGCTCAGTCAGGAAATGTTGAAAAGGTTAACTATCGTTGCCTTAATACATTGAAATTCTTCCAGGCAGGCTGGAAAAAAGGTAAGCATCTTCCACTTTCTGATGCTCTTTACAGAACTGTTTGCAACATAACAGGTGAAAAGGATAATAACAAGAATAATATTGCAATCTATTCAGGTAAGCTTACAAGAATCAAGGACCTTGAACTTATGATGCTCAAGGATATTGATGATATCTGTAATGCAAACGATATCAAGTACTTCCTTTGTGGTGGTACAATGCTTGGTGCAGTTCGTTACGGTCACAGTATCCCTTGGGATGATGACCTTGATATCGGTATGCTTCGTAAGGATTTTGATAAATTCCGTAAAGCAGCACTTAAAGATAACAAAGATATATATAACTATTCAAGCTATTGGAACAGAAGTGGTAGCCATTATATCGTTGATAAAATCCGTCTTAACGGTACATATTTCTCAACAAGATATTCATCAATCCACGAATATCCTGACGGATTGTTTATTGACGTTCTTGTTTATGACCAAACAAGTAATAATAAGTTAATTGGTAAGCTTCATAGTTATACAGTTCATATGCTTTCAAAAATTATTGAGGTTAGATGGTATAACAGACCAAGAAGAAATCCTAATTTCAGAAAAGAAATGGTTCTTCTTCCGTTTATCAGAATTATCCCTCTGAATGTATGGCATAGCCTTTATGAATTTACATTGACTCTCTTTAAGAATAAGAAGAACGCAAAATATGTAATTGATAGTACAGGTAAGTTGCAGAAGAAAGGTCCTTTCTCAATTGAGGGTCTTGAAGATGTTCAGCGTGTTGACTTTGACGGTGGTTTTAAAGCACCAATCCCTGAGGACTACACAAATTACCTTACATTCGACTACGGCCCAGGTTATCTTCCTGAACCACCACTTACAAAGAGAGCAGCACCACATAACTTTGCTCGTATTGACCTTGGTGAATACATTTTTGAAACAAGAGAAAAGCCTGAATTCAGAGAAGTAAATGTTCATGGCGAACTTTTTGAAACAGAAGTATAAATCTTGATTTTTACAGGAGAATTATTATGAAATATCGTGCACTTGTAACTGCAGAAATGATAAACCCAATGCTTGACCAGTTCAAGGATGAAATTGATTTTGAATTTGACGGCTACTGCATTGACCATGAGGTTATGCCTCATAATGAGTTGATTGAAAGAGTTAAGGATTATGATATCCTTATCTGCGAATACGATACAATTGACAGAGAAGTTCTTGAAAATGCAAAGAACCTTAAAATTATTATCTGCTGTCGTGGCGGTGTAAAGTCTGTTATTGACCTTGAAGCAGCAATGGAAAAAGGTATCATCATTTGTAACAACGGTGGCAGAAATGCAAACGCTGTTTCTGACCTTACAATGGGTTATATTCTTGATTTGACAAGAAATATCACACTTACAAACAACCTTATTTTCAATCGTGTTATTACAACTGATGTTAAATCAAAGCCTGATGAATACAGAGATACTGTATGGGGACTTGATAACAACTCTCCATTCATCCGTTTCAGGGGTACAAGCATCAATTATATGACATTAGGACTTGTTGGTTGTGGTTGTGCAGGTCAGCTTGTTGCTAAAAAGGCAGAGGCTTTCGGTATGAAGGTTATTGCTTATGACCCATACATTGACCCTGCAAAAGTTCCTGAATCAGTTGAACTCGTTGGCTTTGACGAATTTTTAAGCCGTGCAGATGTTGTAAGCCTTCATTGTATCGTTTCACCACAGACAAAGAATATGTTCAATAAAGAAACATTTGCAAAGATGAAAAAGGGTTCATATTTCATCAATACAGCTCGTGGTGAACTTGTTGTAGAAGATGATTTGATTGAAGCACTCAATTCTGACCATCTTGCAGGTGCAGCAATCGACGTTACTGTTAAAGAACCAATTGCGTCTGATTGTCCGTTACTTGATGCAAAAAATCTCATCATTACACCTCATATTGCAGGTTCAGCATATGATGTTCAGGTTTGTGGTACACAGATGGTTTGTGATACTCTTGAAGATTGGCTTCAGCATATCAAACCAAGAAATTGCGTTGTATATAAATAAATCGGGTAGGGGTAAAAGGATATGTCATCTATAGGAATTATTCTCGCTGGTGGTATCGGCTCTCGTTTTGGTGCCGACAGACCTAAACAGTATTGCAAAATATTCGATAAAGAAATGATTTGGTATTCAATTGATGCTTTCCGTCAGGCAAAAAGCATTGACGATTTCATCGTTATAGTTGATGCCAACGAAATGCAGAGTGGTCGTCTTGCACAGGATTATGGTGTAACTCTTGTTCAGGGTGGAAGCACAAGAAACGAATCATTCAAAAACGCACTTGATTATATCAACAAGACTTTTCCTGATTGTGAAAAGATTATTGAAAACAATGCTGCTTGTCCAATGATTACACCTGAACTCATCGACGAGTTTATGGCTCTTCTTGACGAGTATGATTATGTAAATACTGCATATAAAATTACAGATGCTCTCGGTTCATATAAGGACAGAATTGCAAACCGTGAGGATTTCTATCTTATCCAGGCACCTGACGCATACCGTTTCCCACTTCTTTATAAGCATTTTGATAAGGATTCAGAGCTTTGTCATCCTGCTCATCAGTTGCCACTTTCAGCAACAGAATACCGTTATTTCGATTATAACGACAACTATAAAGTTACATATCCCGACGACATCAAAATCGTGGAAATGATGATGACCCGCAGAAAAGAAAATAAATAACAAAAGTAGGGGACGATGCTCACATCGTCCCATTGATTAGAAAGAGAGATATGTATAATGAGAAAAATCAGTTCAGTTATTGCGATTGTTCTTACAATTTCTTTATTGTTTTTGACAGCGTGTCAAAATGATAAAACAGAACAACCATCAGTAAACAATGATAATACAACAACTGAAAACAGCTCCATTGATGCTGGTGAAGTGCCAAGTGATGAAGACGCTACAGATGATGAACCTGACTCAACAGAACCGGTGTCTGATGAAACAAAGGAAGAGGCTACTCAAAAAGAAGATGTTACAAACAAGAAAGAAGAAACATCTTCAAACAAGCAGAATGGTAATTCTTCACCAAATAAGAAACCAAATTCATCTTCTGGCAGTTCAGGCGGTTTGATACAGGTTATTACACCTGCATTTTCTGAGCAGGATATTTGTCCTCATCCTGAAATTTCTCCTGCAACTTGTGCAGAGCCAAAAACATGCAAAAGCTGTAAGAAAACATTTGGTGATGCACTCGGTCACATTATCGAGGGGACAAAATGCACTCGTTGTAATGCAACTGTATCAAATATGAAACAGCCTACAGCGATTTATTTAGAATTTGCAGACCTTGGCAGTATTGATATTGATGTTGGCAGTAGATACAGAATGACATATTCTTTTGAGCCGGCAGGTTCATACACAACCTCATTAGTATGGAAAAGCTCAAATCCTGCTGTGGCAACTGTTGATTCAAATGGAATTGTTACTGGAGTATCACGAGGAACAACTAATATAACTGTTACACTTCCAAATGGTAAAAGTGACACAATTAAGGTGACAGTTAATAAGGAAGTTGAATGTCAGGTGAATGTTAAATGTGAAAATGAGCTTACTTGTGGTACAGTCATATTAAATGTGAAGGGAATGAGCTCGAGTTATACTGTTAACAACGATTATTCTGTGAATATTTGGTTTGCACTTAATGTAACAAAGACCTTTGATGCCGAAGGTAGTGAATCGACAACTCCTGCTAATATTTCATATCGTGTACTTAATTCTTCAGGAAAAGTTGTTTCAACAGGAACATTATCAACCGGAGAATTAAAGGAAGGCGAAACAATTCGTACTAATCGTGTTACAATCAAAAATTTGCCTGAAGGTAATTATACCGTAGAATTAATGAATTCCTAAATATATCGTTATATGATAACAACGCGTAGGGACAGGCATCCCTGTCTGTCCGCTTTCTAAATAATAAAGAATAAATAAAAGATAACAAATAAAAATGTAGGGGACGATGCCCACATCGTCCCGCCTTAAAATTGAAGATAAAAGATAATAAGGAATAGATAAAAAATAATAAGTGATAAATAAAAATGTAGGGGCGATTCACGAATCGCCCGCCAAACGCGTAGTGGCAGGCTTCCGCGCCTGCATTATTGATGTTCGACGAAAAAAATAAGGAAAAACTATGCAAAGAATAATAGAATTATTATATAAAATAAAAGAAAACCCGATTTGCCATGTTGGAAAACTTGATATTGAAAGATTATATTTCTTACTGTCGGGCTACATTTTAGCAATGAATGAATTTGAGAATGTTTGGCAGTCAGATTTTACTGAACAATTTCAAGCATTTGTTGCAAAAAAATATAATGATAAGGATACCCTTAATTGGTGTAGTATAATACAAAAACATCATAGCCAAGATGAAACATTTAATGTTTTTTATGAGCTGTTAGATGAATTTGTTGAACAATTAGACCAATCTTTTAAATTGCAGATAAAAGATAACAAAGAAGTAGATAATAGATAATAAACAAAAAAACATCAAAACAAAATACAAAAAACTATTGACAAGCCTTGACTCGAGTGATATAATACCAATTACCTCGGGAAAGAGGCTTATTTTTTGTGCCTATCTTTCTATTGAGGAAGGCTTATTCGTCTGCTGATTTTTCAGGCGAAGTATTAACGGAGGTGCCGAACATGAGAGTAAAAATCACTTTAGCTTGCACAGAGTGCAAACAGCGCAACTACAACACAAAGAAAAACAAGAAAAACACTCCCGACAGAATTGAGATGAACAAGTATTGCAGATTCTGCAAGAAACACACTCTCCACAGGGAAACAAAGTAATCCGGAGGTAAGTGAAATGTCTGAAAAGAAAGAAAAAATCACTACTGAGGCAACAAAGAAGGACAAGAATGCTCCTGCTAAGAAAAAGTCAGTTGACTTTAAGGCAATTGGTGCAAAGGTTAAAAAGTTCTTCAAGGATTTCAAGGGTGAATGGAAAAAGGTTACATGGCCTTCAAAGAAGACTGTTCTTAATCATTCATTAGTTGTTATCGCAGTTGTTGCGGTAGTAGGCATTGCCCTTTTAGCTGTTGACACAGGCCTCTCTGAGATTATTGACGGTCTTGTTAGCCTTGCTAACAAACAGAATGTTGCAGAATCAGCAAAAGATGCTGCACAGATGATTAGCTTGTTTTTAATGAAATAATCGAAAGGAGATTCTAAAACAATGGCAGAAATCTCCAGATGGTTTGTCGTTCATACCTATTCTGGGTACGAGAACAAAGTGGCAACTAACATCGAAAAGGTTGTTAATAACCGAAAAATGCAGGATTTAATCCTTGAAGTTAATATCCCTGTTGAAACTGTTGTTGCAACTGTTAAAAAGCAGATTACAACAGTCAAGGTGGATAAAGACGGCAACAGCAAAAATGTTACAAGCTTTAAGCTTGCAGCAAAAGAAAAGAATGTTACTATCCTTAGTAGAGAAGTTGACAGCTATGGTGTTGGTACTATGGTTGTCGGAAAAGCTGACGGTTCAACATTAACTCTTCGTGTTACAGGTGTGTCTCAGGAACCTAACGGTGAAGAAATCACAACTGTAAGCTATGAAAGAGAAGAAGAACACAAGGTTTTCCCAGGATATGTAATGGTAAAAACTGCGGTTTTCGAAAATCCTGAAACAGGCGAGTACGAAATGACAGATGACACATGGTATGTTATCCGTAACACTCGTGGTGTAACAGGTTTTGTTGGTCCTGAAAGTAAACCTCTTCCACTTTCAGAAAAAGAAGTTTTTGAAATGGGCGTTGAAAAGAGAGTTACTAAGCTTGACTATACTGTTGGTGATATGGTTACAATCATCGACGGTGCATTCGAGGGAATTATTGGTACTGTTCGTGAACTTGATGTGGATAAGAATGCAGTATGCGTTGAAATTTCACTCTTTGGTAGAGCAACACCAGTTGACCTTGAACTCGACCAGGTTGAAAAGGTCGAAGAAGAATAATTTTTATTTAATTTGGTAATTAGCGTAAGATACGCTTTTTATGACGCTTTGTCAAAGGCGTCGTGGGAGGAATGGGAGAGCTATCCGTTCCGCCATACCACGAATTTTTGGAGGTGCTAAAAATGGCTCAGAAAGTAGTAGGCTTTATTAAGCTTCAGATTCCTGCTGGTAAAGCAACACCAGCACCACCTGTTGGTCCAGCTCTTGGTCAGCACGGTGTAAACATTATGGCGTTCACAAAAGAATTCAATGAACGTACAAAGAATGATATGGGTCTTATCATCCCTGTAGTTATTACAGTTTATGCAGACCGTACATTCACATTCGTAACAAAAACTCCACCTGCAGCTGTTCTTATTAAGAAGGCTTGTGGTATTGAGAGTGGTTCAGGTGTACCTAACAGAACAAAGGTAGCAAAAATCACTAAAGAACAGATTAGAAAAATCGCTGAGCAGAAAATGCCTGACCTTAACGCAGCTACAGTTGAAACAGCAATGAGCATGATTGCTGGTACTGCACGTAGCATGGGCGTTACTGTAGAAGACTGATTCTCCTTGTGGGAGGAAAAATCAGAATCCGATTAACCACTTTAATGGAGGAATTTTGAATTATGAAACACGGAAAGAAATATGTTGAAAGCTCAAAGCTTATCGACAGAACAAAACTTTATGATACTGCAGATGCTCTTGATATCACAGTAAAGGGCGCAACTGCAAAATTTGATGAAACAGTTGAACTTCACGTTCGTCTTGGTGTTGACTCACGTCACGCTGACCAGCAGGTTAGAGGCGCTGTAGTTCTTCCTAACGGTACAGGTAAAAACGTTAGAGTAGCAGTTTTCGCAAAGGGCGATAAAGTTGACGCTGCTCTTGCTGCAGGTGCTGAACACGTTGGTGCAGAAGACCTTATGGAAAAAATCCAGGGTGGCTTCATGGACTTCGACGTATGTATCGCAAGCCCTGATATGATGGGTGTTGTTGGTCGTCTTGGTAAGGTTCTCGGTCCTCGTGGTCTTATGCCAAGCCCAAAAGCAGGTACAGTTACACCTGATGTTGCTAAGGCTGTTACAGAAGCTAAGGCAGGTAAGATTGAATACCGTCTTGA
>JAZQUC010000248.1:0-28477 GCA_045631075.1 Candidatus Fimenecus sp.
GGCTTACCATTACTCTTGAATTATCATTAGGTAATGATACATTAAATGCTACAGCGTGAGAATCAGCAGCACCTGTTGCAGGCTGTAAGTAAATCTCATTCTGAGGACCTACTGACTGATAGTTGCCGAATGAAAGTGCAGGAATATTGCCTTCATCGTCAGCAGCAAGTGAACCAACAACATAAGCAAACAAGCCAGTTTCACTTGTAATAACATCACCTGAACCTGAAGCAAGTTCATTAACTATGTTGTAGTATGTAGCACCCTTTTCAGAGTTAATGTAAAGTGAAGAATCGTTACCAAGAGGATTGTAAACACGAATGCTGTCGATATAGCAGTCAAGTTCAACATCTGCAGCAGCTGCAGTTCCACGATTTGCTGAATCAGCTTCAGCAACAGGACCTGTACCACCGTTGAGAATTGAATTATCGTTAAACCAAACAAATTCAACTTCATTTAACGGCACATTGATACCCATATCTCTTAAGAGGTTCTGAGCTGTGTATGTCTTATTGAACATACTTGAACGACCGCCTGTAACACCCTGAGCATTTGAAAGGTAAGCTGCTGTAACCTCAACAGTGTATTCACCGTATCCACCTTCATTAGTGTAGCTTACGATAGGAACCTGCTTGAGAAGAGCACCGTCATAGTTTGCAGTATCAACATAATATGTATCAACCATAAATACCTTTTCGATTGCACCCGCAGAGTTCTTAACAGTCACAAGCTGTACACCTGTATTAGCACCACAAGCTGCCATAAGGTCAAAGCCTGTACCAGTATAGCTGAATGTCATTGTTTCACTACGTTTTGTAGATGAGTTAACAGTTGCCTTTAATACAGTACCGTTTGAATAGTTGTCACCGTTATTTGCGTAATTTGAATCATATCCGTAACGGTCATCGTCACCTGAAATTGACTGACCAGTTGCAATTTCTGTACCCTCAGATTTCCAATTAGATTTTGTGAAAGAACCTGATGAAGAAGCAGTGAATCTGTTCTCCTCGAAAAGAACGTTAGAAGCCGGAACAATGTTGATTCTGAACCAGTCGTATGTTCCGTCATCACGCTTGATAAGACAGAATGAACGGTTATCTTCTTCGGTATATTCACCGGAAACAAGTTCATATGTCATATCCTGATTTCCGTTAACAAAGTTAAGTGCAACATTATCTGTTTCACGTTCTGTATTATATTCTGTCTGTCTGTTAAGACCACCGTCAACAGAACAAAGTGTACCGTTGATATCTGAGTCATACATTGGTAAATCGTAGTCAAGAACGTATGTATATGTAGGGATATTAAAGTATTCTGTCGGGAAGTACTTGAAAGCACCAGAACCCTCAACCTGGTAAATAGCTGTTGTATCAACATTATTAATTGATGTATTTGTAATATCTGCTGCTTCGTTAGCTTCCACACCTGTGATTCTTACCTTGAGTTTATAACCTGTTTTTTCTTTTGAAATATACATTGAGCCGTAATCGTAACCACTGATAGACAACTTGTGTGAGTTAGATGCGTCATAATTTAATGTAACGCCAGCGCTTGTAGCATCATCTGCTGAGCTCTCATCGAATGAGAATCTTTCAACCTTGTCGTATGAACCAGGAACAAGCATACATGATATTTCAATACCATCTGCAAGGCTACCATCTTCATCAATAATTGGTTTGAATGCTTTAGTGAGTTCTTCGTTAAGAATTGATTCAGCATCAAGGTTTGCAATACCTACAGCTTCGTTTTTAACAAACTCACGACCGGTAATGTCAGCATATTTAGCGAATTTTTCATAAGAAGTATCACCAAGGTTTGAGGTATAAATTACACCGTCAACACTTGCACCACCGAGGTCAGTATATGAACCGTTAGACATTGCCATAGAATTAGCTGCAGGATACTTTGAAGAAACTGCTTCCATATATTTATTTTTGTCAAAGCTAGTTCCGTCTTCACCAACAATAGTAGTAAAAATGAATGCACCATTCTCTTTTAAAGTATGAGCCTTAGCAATTACATTATTAGCAGCAGTTGTTGGATCTGAAGCACCATCTTCACCAGGAACACCGTCTGAAATAAAGATAATTACACAGTTTCTTGTACCGTCAGATTTGTAGCCAGCGTCAGATTTCTGCATGATGCTGCCTGCAGCAGCCATTTCCATACCTGAAGTATCTGTCTGTTTAGTGTCACTAATATTTGAAATACCATCAATCTGATTTATAAGAGTATTTTTGTCTGTTGCTGGCCAGAAAGCGTTTGTAAAGTCTGATGTTGCCCATGTTTTACTTTGATAATCGAGGTAATAAGATAAGTCGCCATAATATGTAATAGCAATTCTGTTGTCAGAACCCTGTTCTGCAATCTCGTCAACAAGCTGTTTTGCCTTTTCTTTAATTGTTGTTATACGAGATGTTACGTTCATACTGTGTTCACCACAAGTATAAGTAGCGTGTGCACCTCTGTAAATTTTTATATCTTGACGGGTACCGTTACTTGTTGAGTGAGAATAACCTGAATATGCAACTGATGTACCATTAGCTGCATTTGCAACATCCTGATAGAACTGTTCTCTTGTTAAACCATCACGAATAAAGCTTGTACTGTGGCCTTCATTTTGTGCATCAACTTCCGAAACGAGAACATAATAAAGACCGTCATCAGCAATATAATAAGCCCAATAATACTGCTGTTCAGGACGAGTAGTACCCAATGATGTACCTACCTTTGTTGTATAAACTGCAAGATAAACTTTATAATACATTCCATCTGCAGCATGCTGTATATAAACCTGTTCATTAGGTTTCGAAAATGCATAACCATTAACAGAGGCTGTTTTTGATGCAGGGAGCTCTGTATCAGATTCATTACACAAGGATTTAATAGACAGATAATTTTCTGCCGGCCACAGTGTGAGTCCTGTACCGTCCTTTGTATATTCAGTGCCAGTCAATACCTGCGCACCACTATCGCAGTCTGTTTCATATACTCCCTTTTCAGCAGCAGACTGAGATTTATCCATTACGATAATATAGTCTGTTGGTCTTTCGTCAACAGGCATATAATGGTTTGGAGAAATCGCATAAGTTTCAAGGTCGATTGTGTATGTACCGTCGGCCTGGAGGGAGGCCTTCATATCTGTGTAAACACGGCTTTCGAATGTTGAAGATGCTCTGTCAACAACACGTCTGTACATATAGAATATACCGTGTGCGTAGTTTGTATCCGGACCTGTTATAATCGAACCACCAAGGATATCTGAATTTAAAGCATTTGTATGGAAAGTACCAGGCTGTTCAGTAACACCTGAATACATAAAGTTTGTGCTGTTGTTTGTGTAATATTTATTGTATGCATCTCTATAACTTTCTGTTGTACCGTCATTACACCAGAGGAAAGAATCGCCGTTAGAAATCCAGACTCCACCTTCACCATTGTTTGATTCCTGAATTTTTATATTATTTCCTCTAATGAGGTCTGTTGTCATTGAAATAGTTGAAGCGTCAAAATAGAAGTTAGGCTGATTTACGAAATAGTAATCGGGAGACTGAATGCTGTAAGCACTTCCACCAAGGCTGTTAATCTTCCAACGAAGATTTCTTGTGTCATCCTTTTCAGCATTACCGAGATAAAGTCTACCATTATCAATTGAATACTCAGTAATAGGGTGACCGATTGCACCCACATAACCGACATTAACACCTTTACTATTCTTTGAAAGTCTGTAATCCTTAAAACCACCGTTAGCGTCAATTGCGTAAAGGATATTCTGCTGTGTAACAGGGTCCTTTACAGGTGATTCGTAAACGATAAGATATTCATCACCATCTTTGATTTCTTCAAGGCTATTTACCTTTTCGTAATAAGAATATGGTGGGTCTTCAACTCTGGATTCATTTTCAAGTGCATAAGGGTCAATCTTCCAGATAACATCAACAGGTTTTTCGCAGTTACCGATAGAAGTCAAACCACTACTTTCGTTAAGGTATTTGTTAGAAGCACTTTCAAAAGTACAGAAAATCAAGTCATTGATAATACAAAGACCTTCTGACATAGGCATCATATCGTATGTCTTGTATTCGGTTATCGCATGAGCTTTAATAGTTTTAGTACCACTTGAAGTAGCAATATCTACATTTGTAGTTGGCTGTGCAGAAAGGTCGATATCAGCTGTGATAAGTCTACTTGTTTCACCAAAACCGAAGGAAACAGAGTTACCTGCACCTGAACCAAATGAACAGCTAAGGTAAAGCTTACCATTATCAACGACAGCGTACTGAACATCCTTGATATTGTTTTCAAGAGCAATAGCATGAGTTGGTGAACCCTTACAGTCAGATGTTCCCACTGTGAGGTTAAGCCATTCATCATCAGAGTCTGAGCCCTGAAGCTTATAACCATAAACCATAGAGTTATATTTTGATGTAGCAGGAGCATTATAATCGGTTGCAGCAATATCAATACCTAAAAGGTCAGCACCATTATCATAGAAGTTACCCATCCAGAGGTAACCCTGGTCATAACAAACATAGGCTGTGTAGGCGGTTTTATCACTTTTTGTTACAGAACCAACTTCAGTGAATTCAGCTTCAGCTACAAGCTGAACTACTCTATGCTCGCCTTTTTGGATACCATCAAGAGCCGAAAGAGGTGCGTATGCAATTTTTCTGTCCTGGTCACCACATGAGTAGTAAATGTTGTGTTCAGAAATAGCAATACCGCCACCGTGGTCCATATTTGTTGAACCGTCAACATTAAGGAATGAAAGCATTGCAACGAATTCACCTGTTTTTGCATCAAGACAAAACACCTTACTTGAATATGTTCCGTCATTATGATATGCAGTAACAAGCATCCAGTCCTTCTGTGGATAATATGTCATACCCTGAATAACATAGTCCTGAGCTGGGTCAAGGCCAGGAATAACAATACCGGATGATTCACCCGCACCATTCAAATACTGGGCTGCGTAGTTACCGTATGTTACCTCACGGTTACTTGTAACAATTTGTGTCTGTGTAACTGTTTCACCGTCGCTTGTTGTAATAGCGCAAACATCAACCTTCAAAATAGGAATAGCAATTGCTAATGTTCCGACAAGGATTGCTAATGAAAGCAACAATGACATGGCCTTTCTAAATATTTTGTTCTTTTTCATACTGATTACCTCCATTTATTTCAAATGAAAATATTTAACAAATTCATTTTTAGAATTTGCTTAATTCCTTGATTCTCGGCTTTTTTCAACAAGATTTTGCACTTGCTTGCAATAAGCCCTCGCCTTTTGGCAAGCGTATTCGGGAACTTTTGAAAAATCCCCTGTTTCTGCAAGAGAAACTGCGGCACAGATATCGCAATTTTTACGATATTCACAGTCCTTACATTCTCTTGGCATTTTTATTTCTTCATGAGCTTGATTCATATGCGCCCAGGCACTGTTGAAATCCTCAATTTCCACAGACGGATGTGTCATCATTCCACAAGGTGTCATTTTACCGTCATAGGTAACCCAGAAAGAGCTTAAACCTGCTCTACAGGAAATTCCTTCACATTCGTCGGTCAGGAACTCTCTTCTACGACCTTGTTCACCTTTTTTTCCTGATTTGACTATTTCAGCAAGTCTTTCTTCAGTAAGGCTTTGTAGCTTGTTTTCAAAATCAAGCTTTGCAGCCTCCTCCGGACTTAGCCTGAAGGCGTCACCACTCGCCCTTACAGGCTCAAAAATATAGGTAACGGTCTTCATTTCGATACCCAAGGCTCTTGCATAAGCTCTTGCCTTGCTCAAATCGTCCTTATTAAGAGGTGTTACGGTGTAATTAAAGCGAATGTTCACACCGTTTTTCTTCAAGCCCTCAATGGCATGTTTTACCTTTTCATAAGCGCTTCCATCTCCGCAAAGTTCTTCATAAGTCCTTTCGGAGCAACCATAGAGAGTTATATTCAATCTCTGTGGCGGATATACTCTGAAAAATTCTATATACTCATCGTCAATCAATGTGGCGTTGGTATTTATATTAACAAGAAAGCCCATTTCGCGAAGTTTAAGGTAAATTTCCTTGAAATCACTCCTGACAAGTGGTTCACCGCCCGTCAGCAACAAATTCAAAGTACCTCTTTTTTTACATTCTTCCGCAAGGTTCAGCCACCATTCGGTAGATTTTTCCCGACTTTGCGCTTCCTTATTACAAATGCCCTTATGTATATAGCACATTTTACAATCAAGAGTACATCTTGAGGTCAGCTCAAAGGTTCCTGCAAGAGGAATTTTGCCCAAATCGGCTTTTATAAAAAGTTTATTTATAAATAAATTGTATACGTCTTCCATAACTAATCACTGTTATTCGTTTTTTAATGCTGATTTCAAAGCCTTTACCGCCCGTTCATCAGGTGTACAATCAAGATGATAAACATCCACCGAACTAAGAATTCTGTTTATCAGCTCAACACATTTTACAGGAACTCCAGGAGTTTGCATATCTATATATGTATTACCCAACACAGCCTGCAAAGCACTGACTCCCGTCAACCTTCTGACAGTATTATCTTTACTTTGACCCAGTTCAACTATTGCTTTAAGTGGCAAAGTTTTATTCTCACAAATTCCGCTTGTTCCACAAAACGGCACTCCGCAAGCATAAAACTTACCGTCAATATAACTGATTCCTGCTTTATCACCATTGATTATCGTTGCACCTGCAAACTTTCGCCAAAGCTCAGCCTGAGTGCTTTTTCCTGTTCCACATGGTGCTGTAAACAAGATTGCTTTACCATCAATCTCAATATACGAAGCGTGCATCAATAATGATTCGTGGAACAAAAGAGACTCCGTAATACCGATTGTGCTCCACATATAACGCTCATCCATTAGAGTTTTAAAACTACTTTCAGCAAAGGTTATTTCCTTTTTTGAAAAATCGTTCAAAGCAGTTTTTATAACCGCACCATCGGCACAGCCCATATATATGCGTTTATAAAGCACATTTTCAACAATGCAATAATCACTTTGGTCTTTTTTTGACCATTCACCCTTTATATCAGGTAAATTTTCGGACACTTTGCACTCTACAGTTATATCTGATTTCGTAGATTCTACAAGGAATTTCTCCCAATTCTCGGAATTTGCAGGAAAGAAAGGAACGCTTATCCTTAAACCCCTTCCGCATATAGAATAATTCCGTAACATCTACTACTCTCCCACTCTCATATTTGTATAATTTTAGCACAGTTTTATATGTTTGTCAATTGAATTTATCAAGAAGATTTTGAATATTAATTTGATTTGCTATTTTGTCAAAAATGTGTTAATATTGGTAACAACATCATTGAATGAAAGGTGATTTTTTATGACCAACGAAACCTTTAAAATTAAGTCAGGATATGTTTTAAGAGAAATCGAGGGTGAATTTTTGGCAATTCCCTTTGCACCAGAACTGAATTCTGCAAATGTTATTATTCTCAACCCTGTAAGCGGATTTCTTTGGGAAAGACTTCAGACTGAATGTACTGTCTCACAGCTTGTTAACGCAGTTACCGAAAATTTTAAAATTAATGCTGAAACTGCACAAAGTGACATTGAGGAATTTTTGCAAGCACTTAAAGAAAATAATATGCTTGAATAATCTACCTTCAAACTTAATCCTACATATTTATAAAGCATAAGCGTTGCATTTGGAAATTCACTACTTCCCTCTGCAACGCTTTTTATTTGTTGTTTTGTAATTATCAGGAAAGACTCTCGTTTATCGTTAAATTACTGATTTTCTGTCTTCCAAGATTTTCAATTTCTTCAATTTTCGAATAATTTTCAGCCTGAATGATAAGATTTCTTGCGTCGTTATACGGCTTTGTGATTCTGCGATAAACTGAAACTCCTTTTGTATATTTCTTAAGTTCTTTTTTTGCCTGACGGCGTTCTTTTTCAGAAGTGAATTCCCTGTTTTTGATTTCTTCAGGAATTCTTTCATCAGGAATTGTAAGATTATCTTTTCCGTATTTTCTTAAAAGTTTTGCACTTCGTTTTTTCTCACGAACAAGAGCCAAAGCATCAGAACGGATAATTTTTTCTTCTTTTGTGCATTTTGGAAGTTCCTTTGCAGTTCTCTTTTCTGCTTTCCAATCATCATAAAGATAAATTTCACCGTGAGATACAGTCTCCCTTGCCGCCTTAAGCTTTGCAATGTATCTTTCAGTGCTGAATTTTTCCAGTTCTTCCTTTACAATTGGAAGGCTTTCAACAAATTCGTTATGCCTTTTTATTTCACGGATGGAAGCCTTTGCCCTTGCGATTGCTTCTTTATCCTTCTGCTTTTTAGCAATTTTCAATGCAGTTTTATCAACAGATTTTTTCTGCAAATTGTCCTTTGCACCCTTGATGATTTTCATCGCTTCAATAAGCTGATTATCATCAAGCTCACCATTTCCATAATCCTCAAACATAGCACGGATTTTAAGGACAAACACATAACCACGATGCTTTGCCTCAGTCAAATCATAGAAAAGATATGGAATAAGGTTAAGGATTGCGCCGATAATAGAACATACAATCAATACATTGAAAAGATTGTTTCTCATCTCATCATTATAAAGCACATTGTAGTCATCCTTAAGTCCCATATGCTCATAAATCGCAGGAAGAACAAGACCTGTACCAAAGCCAATAATTGTACCGATAAGTCCCATTGGTCCAAATAATCCGTCAACACGCACGCCAGTTTTCCATTGGTGATAATCTCGCATATCCGCGTGGATATTCGGCATATAAACATTCTGGAAAGTATTTACAAATGAATTTATATAAAAAATCACACATGCAAGGAAGAGATTTTTATAAGTTGGAATCAACAACAAGAGCAGGAAAACATTGACAACATTGTGAACAATAAGAAGATTCCGTTTTCCGAGCCATTTAATCATAAACGGCGCTAACATCATGGACCACAGACTGGCATTACCGATTATTGTGTTGGCAAGTCCTAAATAAGACTCTTTTTCACCGTTATATGCATATACAAAGGACCAGCTAAGCATAACACCGTATGCACTTTCAAGAAATCCTACCCAGCCAGCTGAATTGATAATCCAGAAATATTTATTCTTAGCCACTTCGCGGAGTGCATCTATCATACTTACATACTCCACAGAGCGTTTTGGCATAATAATGCGTTCTTTAAGCTTAGGGAAAAAGACAAGGAGAATAACAAGACCTATAATCGTAAATACAGGGTAAATAATACGATAAGTCCATATATTATTCATACCAAATGTAAGTCCTGCAATAGTTGGAATCACAAGATTTGTAAGTGTTGGAGCAAGTGAATAAATAATTTGGGAAATACTCATTACATTTGCTCTTTCCTGAGCATGTGGTGTTATTACTTGTTGAAAATATGACCATCCTTCACTATACAGACACATAAAAAACTGAATAATCATATAAATCAGCCATACAACAACAACCTTGGTTGAGTATTGCCAATTCTCAAAAGGTAACCACACAAAAATAGTAGATATTGCAACAATCGGAATAGGGGTAGAGAGCATTATCGGAATAAATTTTCCGCCCTTCATTTTGTGGTTATCGAAAAACCATCCCCTGAAAAATGCAATCGGCATACCGACAATGTTAGCAACAATCAACATGATAGAAAGATGCATCGGCTGAAGTCCGATACTTGCACCAACAAGGAAGTTGGCAGCATCAAGACCAATTGTAGATGCAAGAGTTGATGTCCAATGAACACCAAACCCTGCCACACCAATTGTGGCAACCTCCTTATATGGAACGTAATTACCCTCACTAGGATAATTCCAATATTGCTTAATATTGGAAATCAAGCTGCTAATTTTTCCCATTGTGACTCTCCTTAATCAATACTATATGTCTTGTGAATAAAACATCTATGATTAGGCATTATAGCATCTTCATTAAATTAAAACAATAGTCAATACAAGTAAATATACATGCAAAACAACTGTTTTGCAAAGACCAACAACGGTGATGTACTAAGATAAGCCTTTTTCTGTTTGTGCCAATGCATTTTCACCTTTTAAAAATATGAGTTATAATAAAGCAGTAAAGGTCACACTTATTATTCAAATTAAACAATAAAATGATATGAAATATTTATATATTTTACTGATATTTTTAATTGACAGGTTATATGTTGTGTGATATAATTATCCCAATAAAATGAATACCCAATACTGACATACAACTTATTAGTCTTGCCATGTTTTGAGCGGGACATTTTTTTAAGTGGAAAGGAGATTAATATGACTGCGAAAACTAAAATAAATATTATCTCTACTCATTTGGATTCTCAACTTGTTGACGATATTGGTATTTCTATTTCTAATTTTGATTTTTCAGGTATTGATTTTTCCCGTTGTATTGTTTTTCCTGGTTTCTGTGATGTGCATGTACATTTCAGAGAGCCAGGTTTTTTTTATAAAGAAACCATTGCTTCAGGAAGTCTGGCATCTGCACGCGGTGGATATACCGCTGTTTGCACTATGCCAAATTTAAATCCTGTACCCGATAGTACAGAGCATTTGAGAATTCAAAGAGATATAATTGAAGATTCAGCTTGTATCCATGTATATCCTTACGGTTCTATCACAGTAGGACAGAAGGGCGAAGAACTTGCCGATATGGACGGTATGGCAACTGATGTTGTTGGTTTTTCCGATGACGGCAGGGGTGTTCAGTCCGATGATATGATGCGACAGGCTATGAAAAAAGCAAAATCACTTAACAAACCTATCGTCGCTCACTGTGAGGTAAACGAACTTTTACGCGGTGGTTATATTCACGATGGTGAATATGCATCACAGCACGGTCATCGCGGAATCTGTTCTGAAAGTGAATGGGCACAGATTGCAAGAGATATTGAACTTGTAAAGGAAATCGGCGTAAAATATCATGTCTGCCACATCTCCACAAAAGAAAGTGTTGATATTATCCGTAAAGCAAAGGCTGAGGGTGTAGATATAACCTGTGAAACAGGTCCGCATTATCTTGTAATGGATGATTCAATGCTTCAGGAAGACGGAAGATTTAAAATGAATCCACCTTTGAGAAGTAAAGAAGACCGTGACGCTCTTGTTGAGGGAATTATTGACGGTACTATCGATATGATTGCTACTGACCATGCACCTCATTCCGCTGAAGAAAAATCAAAGGGACTTGAAAAGAGTGCTTTCGGTGTGGTCGGCATTGAAACTGCATTTCCGATTATGTACACATATCTTGTAAAAACTGGTATTATTACACTGGAACGACTTATGGAACTTATGGTTATTAATCCAAGAAAGCGATTCCAAATACCACTTGGGTGTGATTATTCTGTATGGGATTTACAAGAAGAATACACAGTTGACCCTGCGGAATTTGTTTCTATGGGTAAGGCAACACCTTTTGAAGGTTGGAAGGTCAATGGACAATGCCTTGTTACTGTATGCGACGGAAAAATCGTGTATAAAAAGTAAATTTATCAATTTGATTTAATATATTATGAGAATTTCAGGAGGAAATAACTAATGGCTAAAAGAACAGACATCAAAAAAATTCTTATTATCGGCTCCGGACCTATCGTTATCGGTCAGGCTGCTGAATTTGACTATGCGGGTACTCAGGCTTGTCTTGCACTTAAGGAAGAAGGCTATGAAGTTGTTCTTTGCAACTCTAACCCTGCAACTATTATGACTGATACTATTATTGCTGACAAGGTATATATGGAACCTTTGACCCTTGAATATGTGGCAAAAATTATCCGCCACGAGCGTCCTGACGCTATCATTCCTGGTATCGGTGGTCAGACAGGTCTTAACCTTGCTATGCAGCTTGAGAAAAAAGGTATTCTTAAAGAATGCTGTGTTGAACTTCTTGGTACTTCAAGTGCTTCTATTGAACGAGCAGAAGACCGTGAAATGTTCAAAGAACTTTGTGAATCTATCGGCGAACCTGTTATTCCTTCAGAAATCACTTACTCTTTGGAAGAAGCACGAGAAGCAGCAAACCGTATCGGTTACCCTGTTGTTCTTCGTCCTGCTTTCACTCTTGGCGGTACAGGCGGTGGCTTTGCATATAACGATGAAGAACTTATGGAAATCGGTGTTAATGCATTTAACCTTTCCCCTGTTCATCAGGTTCTTATTGAAAAATCTGTTAAGGGTTATAAAGAAATTGAATTTGAAGTTATGCGTGACACAAATGACCACGCTATCACTATCTGTGGTATGGAAAACATTGACCCTGTCGGTGTTCACACAGGTGACTCATGTGTTGTAGCTCCTATTATGACACTTAGCAAGGAAGACGAAAAAATGCTCAACGATTCAGCTATCAAGCTTATCAAAGAGCTTAAAATTGAAGGCGGTTGTAACGTTCAGTTCGCTCTCAATCCTAATTCTTCAGAATATTACCTTATCGAAGTTAATCCTCGAGTTTCTCGTTCATCAGCACTTGCATCAAAGGCTTCAGGTTACCCAATCGCTCGTGTTACAGCAAAAATTGCTGTTGGTATGGCTCTTGAAGATATTCAGATTGCAAATACAAACGCTGCTTTTGAACCAAGACTTGACTATGTTATTGCAAAATTACCTCGTTTCCCATTCGATAAGTTTGCATCTGCTACAAACAAACTTGGTACTCAGATGAAGGCTACTGGTGAAATTATGGGTATCGGTTCAAACCTTGAAGAAGCAATTCTTAAAGGTATCCGTTCTCTTGAAATCGGTGCTAACCATCTTTATCTTTCAAAATTTGACAATATGAGTGTTGATGAGCTTCTTGAATATATCAAGGAATTCCGTTCAGACAACATCTTTGCTATTGCAGAGCTTCTCTATCACGGTGTTTCTGTTGAAAAGATTCACGAAATCACTATGATTACTCCATTCTTCCTTGAAGCAATCAAAAACATTATTGATATGGAAGAAACTCTTCGCGTAAACAAGGACCTTGAAACACTTACAACAGCTAAAAAGATGGGATTCAGTGATAAATACATTGCTCGTCTTTGGAATTGTGCAGAAATGGATGTTTACAATATGCGTAAAGAAAACAACCTCTTCCCTGTTTTCAAGATGGTTGATACATGCCACACTAACGCATATATTCCTTACTTCTATTCATCATATACAGGTGAAAACACATCACGCCTTACTGACAAGAAAAAGATTATCGTTCTCGGCGCAGGTCCTATCCGTATCGGTCAGGGTGTTGAATTCGACTATTCAACTGTTCACGCTGTTATGACTATTAAAAACGCTGGTTATGAAGCAATTATCATTAACAACAACCCGGAAACAGTTTCAACTGACTATACAACTGCTGACAAGCTTTACTTTGAACCTCTTACTCCTGAAGATGTTATGAATATCGTAGAGTTTGAAAAGCCAGAGGGTGTTATTGCTTCTCTTGGTGGTCAGACTGCAATTAACCTTGCACAGCCTCTTCACGACCGTGGTGTTAAGATTATCGGTACAGACTGTGCTGCTATTGACCGTGCAGAAGACAGAAATGAATTTGAAAATCTTCTTAACGAGCTTGACATCCCTCGTG
Organism: Candidatus Fimenecus sp.; assembly: GCA_045631075.1. Taxonomy (GTDB): domain Bacteria; phylum Bacillota; class Clostridia; order Oscillospirales; family Acutalibacteraceae; genus Fimenecus. Next base: position 13,568 of record JAZQUC010000248.1, read on the forward strand.
CAAAGGGCAAAGCCGTAACAAATATGGAAGACGGTATCGCAGCTGCTGCTGAAATCGGTTATCCTGTACTTGTTCGTCCTTCATTCGTTCTTGGTGGTCGTGCAATGCAGATTGTTGCAAATGAAGAACAGCTTCGTCATTACCTTAAAACTGCTGTTGAAATTGATGAAGATAAGCCTGTTCTTGTAGATAAATATATTCAGGGACGCGAAGTTGAAATCGACGCTATCTGTGACGGCAGAGATGTGTTCGTTCCTGGTATTATGGAACTTGTTGAGCGTACAGGCGTTCACTCAGGTGACTCAATTTCAGTTTATCCTCCTTTCTCAATTTCAAACAAGGTTAAGGGTATTATCCTTCAGTACGCTAAAAAGCTTGGTCTTGGAATCGGTATCGTAGGTCTTTTCAACATTCAGTTTATCGTTGATGACCACGACAATGTTTATATTATCGAAGTTAATCCTCGTTCTTCTCGTACTGTTCCTTTCCTTTCAAAAGCTACAGGTTACTCACTTGCTGATATTGCAACTGAAGTTATTCTTGGCAAGAGTCTTAAAGAACAAGGTTTCTTTGACATCTATCCTGAAGAAAAAGACCGTTGGTATGTTAAAGCTCCTGTATTCTCATTCAATAAGATTCGTGGTCTTGACGCTTACCTTTCACCTGAAATGAAATCAACTGGTGAAGCAATCGGTTATGACCGTACAAGAACTCGTGCAGTTTACAAAGCACTTCAGGCTTCAGGTATGCACCTTCAGAATTATGGTACTGTATTCTGCACTATCGCAGATAAAGATAAGGAAGAAGCACTTCCGCTTATCAGAAGATTCTATAAGCTTGGTTTCAATATTCAGGCTACTGCAGGTACTGCAACCTTCCTTAAAAACAATGGCATCCGTACTCACGCACTCGCAAAAATCAGTGAAGGCAGCAACGAAATCCCAGATGCATTACGTCAGGGACATATTGCATACTTTATTAACACTAAAGACCCTGGTTCACACAACACTAACGATGGTGCTCAACTTCGTCAGGTTGCAACAGAGTATAATGTGACAATGTTCACTTCTCTTGATACTGTAGATGCTCTTCTTGATGTTCTTGAAGAAACTACACTTACAATTTCAACAATTGATGCATAATTAGGTTTAAAGGGGAGAAGTTTATCTTTTCCCCTTCTGACAAATATATATCATTCCCCTAAAGTAAAGGTGAAACTATGAAACAAAGTATTTTTGAAATCCGTAGCAACGAAGCGTTGACGGATTCAGTATATAAAATGGTTCTTGTGGGTGACACATCTGACATTACTAACTGTGGTCAGTTTGTGAACATTCAACTTGACGGAATGTTTCTTCGTCGTCCTATCTCTGTCTGTGATTATGATGAAGAAACACTCACACTTGTTTATAAGGTTGTGGGTAAAGGAACAGAAGCAATGTCTTTAATGCCTGCTGGCACAAAGCTTGATATTCTTACTGGTCTTGGCAACGGCTATGATATTTCTGTTGCAGGTGAAAAACCTGTTCTTCTCGGTGGTGGTGTAGGTGTTCCTCCTATGTATAACCTTGCAAAGAAATTAAGAGAACAAGGCAAAGAAGTAAAGGTTATTCTCGGCTTTAATACAGCCAGTGAAATATTCTATGAAAACGAATTCAAGGCTCTTGGTTGTGATGTTACTGTAACAACCGTTGACGGTAGCTATGGTGTAAAAGGCTTTGTTACAACTGTCCTTGAAAATATGGATTATACATATTTCTATACATGTGGTCCTGAGCCTATGCTTAAAGCAGTTCATAAATCATCTGTAACATCAGGTCAGATGAGCTTTGAAGAACGTATGGGCTGTGGATTTGGTGCTTGTATGGGTTGTTCATGTAAAACTCTTACAGGTTACAAGCGAATCTGTAAAGAAGGACCTGTTATGAAGAAGGAGGAAATTTTATGGGAAGCTTAAATGTTAATCTTTGTGGCATTGAAATGTCTAATCCTATAATTCCTGCTTCAGGTACTTTTGGTTTTGGATATGAGTTCGCAGAACTTTATGATATTAATGAGCTTGGTACATTTTCTTTCAAGGGTACAACCCGTGACCCTCGTTTTGGTAATCCAACACCAAGAATTGCAGAATGCTACAGCGGTATGATTAATGCTGTTGGTCTTCAGAATCCTGGTGTGGAAAAGGTTATTGCAGAAGAATTGCCAAAGCTTAAGGCTTGCTTTAATAAGCCTGTTATGGCAAATGTATCAGGTTTTTCAATAGAAGACTATGCTTATACTTGTGAAAAACTTGATAAAGAAGAACAAGTAGGTTGGCTTGAAGTCAATGTTTCTTGTCCTAATGTGCATGGTGGCGGTATGAGCTTCGGCACTCAGCCTGAGGCTGCTGCAGAGGTTACAAAAGCTGTTAAGGCAGTAACAACAAAGCCTGTAATTATCAAGCTTTCACCAAATGTTACTGACATAGTTTCAATTGCAAAGGCTTGCGAAGAAGCAGGTGCAGATGGTATCAGCCTTATCAACACTCTTCTTGGTATGTGTATAAATCTTCGCACTCGTCAGCCTGTAATTGCCAACAAAATGGGTGGTTTTTCAGGTCCTGCCATATTCCCTGTGGCTGTGAGAATGGTTTATCAGGTAGCAAATGCAGTTAACATTCCTGTCGTTGGTATGGGTGGTGTTTCATCTGCAGAAGATGTAATCGAAATGATGTTGGCAGGCGCTACTGCTGTTGAAGTTGGTGCTGCTAACTTAGTAAACCCTTATGTTTGTCGCGATATTATCCGCGACCTTCCTAAGGTTATGGAAAAATATGGAATTAATAATCTTAATGAAATTATTGGAGGCGTAAAATAATGGGTAAAGACGTAATTGTAGCATGTGACTTTGCTTCTGCTGAAGCAACATTTGCATTCCTTGACAAGTTTGCTGAATGCACTCGTAAACCATTTGTTAAAATCGGTATGGAACTTTTCTATGCAGAAGGTCCATCTATCGTAAAAGAAATCAAGGCAAGAGGTCATAAGATTTTCCTTGACCTTAAACTTCACGACATTCCTAACACAGTAAAGAAGGCTATGGCTGTTCTTTCAAACCTTGATGTTGATATTACAAACCTTCACGCTGCAGGTGCAACTGCTATGATGCAGGGTGCTATTGAAGGACTCACTCGTCCTGATGGTACTCGTCCTCTTCTTATTGCAGTTACTCAGCTCACATCAACTGACCAGGAAACTATGGAACGCGATATTCTTATCAATCGCCCTATCGACGAGGTTGTTATGCACTATGCTGAAACTGCAAAGAATGCAGGTCTTGACGGTATTGTATGCTCACCTCTTGAAGCTGGCAAGGTACACGACCGTTGTGGCAAGGAATTCCTTACAATCACTCCTGGTGTTCGTTTTGCTGATGGTGATATCGGTGACCAGAAGCGTGTTATGACTCCAGCAGCTGCTAAGGAAATCGGTTCAGACTATATCGTTGTCGGCAGACCAATTACTGCTGCAGCAGACCCAGTTGCTGCATACGAACGTTGTGTTGCAGAATTTTGTGACTAATTAAAATCAGATTGGAGATAGAATTATGGAAGCTTACAAAAGAGAGTTTATTGAATTCTTGCAGGACGCAGGAGTTTTGAAGTTCGGTGACTTTACAGCAAAATCAGGTCGTAAAATTCCTTATTTTGTTAACGCTGGTATGATTAAAACAGGTGACCAGATTACAAAGATGGGTGAATTCTATGCAAAGGCTTATTTTGATAAGCTTGGCAAGAAGGAAGCTGTTCTTTATGGTCCTGCTTACAAGGGTATTTCCCTTTCAATCTCAGCAGCAGTTGCTCTTTCAAAGAACGGTCTTAATGTTCCTTTCTTCTTTAACCGTAAGGAAGTAAAGGACCACGGTGAAGGCGGCACATTTGTTGGATATGTTCCACAAGCAGGTGAAGAAATCGTTATTATTGAAGACGTTATCACTGCTGGTACTGCAATCCGTGAATCAATGGAAATTCTTAGTCACCTTGAAGATACAAAGGTAATTGCTACATTCATTATGGTTGACCGTAAGGAAAAGGGTCAGTCTGAAAAAGGTGCAATGCAGGAAATCGAAGAACAGTTTGGTTTCCCTGTATATTCAGTAGTTGACGTTTATGATATTATTGAATATCTTGAAGAAGATGAAGCAAACCTTGAAAATGTTGAAAGAATCAAGAAGTACCTTGAAGTTAATGGTGCTAAATAAAAAGGGAAGTTAAATATGAGAAGTTTGATTGATATTCGCGAGCTTTCTGTTGAAGAAATCGACGAGCTTGTGAAGGTTGCTAATGATATTATTGATAATCCTGCTAAATACAGTGAAAAGTGTAAAGGCAAAATTCTTGCTACACTTTTCTTTGAACCATCTACAAGAACAAGACTCAGCTTTGAATCTGCTATGTTGAATCTTGGTGGTAATGTTATTGGATTTTCTGATGCACAGAATTCTTCTGCATCAAAGGGCGAAAGTGTTGCTGACACAACAAAAATTGTAAGTGGATATGCTGATATTATTGCAATGCGCCATCCAAAAGAAGGTGCACCTTTAGTTGCATCAATGAATACTGATATTCCTGTTATCAACGCAGGTGACGGTGGTCATAATCATCCAACACAGACACTTACTGATTTGTTAACAATTAATCGTGAAAAAGGCGGATTTAACAACCTTACAATCGGTATGTGTGGTGACTTGAAATTTGGTAGAACTGTTCATTCACTTATCAGTGCTATGTCACGTTATGAAAATGTTAAATTTGTATTGATTTCACCTGATGAGTTAAAGCTTCCTGATTATATTATTCAGAATGAGCTTGAAGCAAAAAATCTTGAATATGTTGAAACAACATCACTTGAAGATGTTATCGGTGACCTTGACATTTTATATATGACTCGTGTTCAGGGTGAAAGATTCTTTAATGAGCAGGATTATATCCGTTTGAGAGATACTTATATTTTAACACCTGATAAGCTTGAATCTGCTAAAAAAGATTTAGTTATTATGCATCCATTGCCAAGAGTAAATGAAATTCCTGTTGCAATTGACAATGACTCTCGTGCATGTTATTTTAAGCAGGCAAGATACGGAAAATTCATCAGAATGGCTCTTATTATGAAGTTATTGGAGGTTGAGTAAAATGATTATCGGACAGATTAAAGATGGAATTGTACTTGACCATATTACAGCAGGTCGTGGTATGACATTATATAATCTTTTAGGCCTTGATAAGCTTGATTGTCAGGTAGCACTTATTAAAAACGCTGATAGTGTAAAAATGGGCAAAAAAGATATAATCAAAATTGATAAAGTCATTGACCTTAATTTTGATGCTTTAGGTTATGTTGACCCTGATGTTACTGTTAATATTATAAAAGATGGAAAACTTGCTAAAAGACAAAGTATTGATATTCCTGAAAGAATTGAAAATATCATTAAATGCAAGAATCCTCGTTGTATTACAACTGTGGAACAAGGTCTTAATCATGTATTTGTTTTATCTGATAAGGAAAACCGAGTTTACAGATGTTTGTATTGTGAAAGCAAAGCAAAATAAGTAATAATATAAGCGTTGCAGTTGGGGAATCCCCTTTTGCAACGCTTTTTTACTGATAAATTAAATTGTTCACAATAAATTATTTACAGTCCTAATCCATCAACTATTGTTATACAATAAATTACCGAAATTCTGAAAAACTATTTACTATATTCCTTTAACATGATATAGTTTACTTATCAATAAGAAAGTAGATGTTATTAAGTATGCGTATGAATTTTCATAGAAAAATTCCAATTCCACAGGATGTAAAAAAAGAGTTTCCTTTAACCAAAAAAATGATTGCTGTCAAGACTCAACGCGATGAAGAAATCAACAAAATATTTGAAGGAACATCTGATAAATTCATTTTGATTATTGGTCCATGCTCTGCTGACCGTAATGAGCCTGTGCTTGAATATATTTCCCGTCTTCGCAAGGTAGAGGAACAGGTTTCTGATAAAATCATTATTATTCCTCGAATATATACGAACAAGCCACGAACAACAGGTCAGGGTTATAAGGGTATGCTTCATCAGCCTGACCCTGTCGGTAAACCTGATATGTACAAAGGAATCGTTGCAATACGAGAACTATATTTGACAGCTTTACGAGATTATGATTTTTCCTGTGCCGATGAAATGCTTTATCCTGAAAATCATCGTTATCTTTCTGACCTTCTTTCATATGTAACTATTGGTGCTCGTTCGGTGGAAAATCAACAGCACAGACTGACTGCAAGTGGACTTGCTATTCCTGTAGGTATGAAAAATCCCACAGGCGGAGACCTTTCAGTTATGATGAATTCAATTATTGCTGCACAATCAAGCCACACATTCCTCTATCGTGGTTGGGAGGTTACAAGTGAGGGTAATCCGTTAGCTCACGCTATCTTACGCGGTTATATTGACTATGCAGGTAAAAATGTATCTAACTATCATTATGAGGACCTTCTTCAGGTCAATGAATTATATGCTAAATCAGGACTTATGAATCCGTCTGTTATTGTTGATACTAATCATAACAATTCAGGTAAGCAATATCTTGAACAAATTCGTATTGCCAAGGATGTTGTGCACAGCCGTAATCAAAATAGCGATATAAAACGCCTTGTTAAGGGGTTGATGATTGAAAGCTACCTTGAAGATGGTGCACAATCAATTGGAGAACACATTTTCGGCAAATCTATTACTGACCCTTGTCTTGGGTGGGAGAAAACTGAACAGTTAATCTTTGATATTGCAGACAAACTATAATTAATCAGGAGTTAATCCAATGAATGAACTTCAAAAAGCAAGAGAAATAATTAACAAAGTTGATAAGGAAATGGCACATCTGTTTGAAAAGCGTATGGATGCAGCAAGAATAGTTGCAGCATATAAACAGCAAAGCGGCTTACCTATTGATGACTTTGCTAGAGAAAACGAAATAATTAAGCGTAATATCGAATACATACAAAATGAAGATTACAAATCGTATTATGTGAATTTTTTAAAGAATAATATTCAGCTTTCAAAAGATTTACAACACGCACTTCTTGACGAGGTATAATTATTACAAAAGAGGTAACACGGATTTTTCCGCATTACCTCTTTTTATATAGAAAAATCCCCATTGATTACTCAATGGGGACATTTTATTTGTTATTTGTTTAGATTGCACCGAATACAAACTTACAAGCAAAGAGAATTGCAATTACTGTTACAGCAATATCCTTCTTTGTGAATTTACCTGTAAATAATGTGATAAGAACATATGCAATAGCACCAATACCGATACCGTTTGCAATTGAATATGTGAGAGGCATCATAACAAGTGTCAAGAATGCAGGAACAGCACTTCTCATATCTTCCATATCAACTTTAGAGAAGTTCTTAAGCATCAAAACACCAACGAAGATGAGTGCAGGAGCAGTAGCTGCTGCTGGAATGATACTTGCAACAGGAGATAAGAACAAGCAGATAGCAAAGCAAATTGATGTTACCAAACTTGTAAGACCTGTTCGACCACCTGCTGCAACACCTGATGCACATTCAACGAATGTTGTTACTGTTGATGTACCACAAACAGCACCTGAAACAGTTGCGATTGAGTCACAAGCCATTGACTTGTCAATATCAACAGGGTCACCATTTTCGTCAAGCATATCAGCCTCAGAAGCAGCACCGTAAAGTGTACCGATTGTATCAAACATATCAACAAGACAGAATGTTACGATAAGCATAATAACTGAGAAAATGCTACCTATCATTTCACCTGAAAAAGCATTTTTCCATGATTCAGCCTGGAATACACCTGTAATACCAATTTCTGCAAAATCCTTAAATGGCTGTGCAACTGAAGCAAGGTCGAAGCTTGGCAACTGCCATGTTGCAAGATAGTAAATTACAGTAGTTGCAAGAATACCAAGAAGAACAGCACCCTTAACCTTAAGCTTAGTAAGGATAGCAATAATAATAAAGCCTAAAAGAGCTACAATAGCAGGAGCAATATCTGCCCATTTTGCACCATTGATTTTTACAAACTGAACTAAAGTATACTGATTAGCCTGAATAATGCCAACATTCTGGAAACCGATGAAAGCAATAAACAAACCAATACCTGCAGGAATTGCCTTTTTAATACATTCAGGCATTGCCTTAGCAATATAGCTACGAGCACCTGTTACAGAAAGAAGCAGGAAAATAACACCTGAAATAAGAATAATAACAAGACCTGCCTGATAGCCCTTTATTACATCTCCGCCAGATATAATCTGTGGAAGAACAAAGGATGTAAAGAAAAATGAGTTAAGACCCATACCGCAAGCCTGTGCAAAAGGTAACTTTGCATAAAATGCATAAAGCAAAGTACCGATTACCGCTGCAAGAATTGATGCGATATAAACCGCATTCCAGATTTTTGAAACACCAGGAACATCAAAGCTGAAACCAACAAGCTGATTTGGATTTACAACAATAATGTATGCCATTGCAAAGAATGTTGTAAGACCAGCAATAATCTCAGTTTTGACATTCGAACCGCGTTCTGTGATTTTAAAGAATTTGTCCATTTTTTTCTCTCCTTTTCATAGTATAAAACTATAATTATATTTTATCAAAATTTTATGCTTTTTCAATAGTTTTTTATAATAATTGACATTTTTTATAAAAAAATCCCCACCGATTTTTCGATGGGGAAATAAAACTTATTCAAAACAGAGCATTTTTTCAACAGCGTCTGCCATAACCTTGTGTCCAAGATTTGTAGGATGAATTCCGTCAATAGCAAGTTCTTTTGGCGAAATTGTTTTTTGCGCTTCGTAAAATACTTCTTGCATATCAAGTACAGTAGCACCATTTTCCAATGCAATATTTTTAAGTATCTCACGATACTCATCAAGTTTTTTATGAAATGGGAATTTGGATTCTACCGCATCAATCATAAACGGCATTAAATAAAGAATCTGTGTGTCAGGTAATTCCATTTTAATTCTTCTGTACACTTCACGGATATGCGGTTCCATAGGTCGTAAAAGTGGAGGATAATCCTCGGGTACATAATTTTCCCATGCATCGTTAACACCGATAAGCATAATTATCACATCAGGCTTTAAATTTATGCAGTCTTTTGTAAGTCTGTCATAAACGTGATATGTACGATTGCTTGCAATACCTTTCAACTCAACCTTTATGTCCTTACTATACTTTTTGAATTTCTTTTTAAGCTGTAAGGCATAAATTTTTCTGCCCTTGATACTGTTTTGCATACGGAAATTAAATTTAGCATCAGTAATACTGTCACCGATAAATAAAATTGTACTATCTTTTTTTATTTTAATTTTATCCACATTTACACCTCAGCGCTTTATGTTTCGAATAGCGTAACTTTAATAATTGGTCACAACCTGAATCCCTATTGTTCCACATGAATTCTGAAATCAACAAATCCCTTTGCACCGAATACAAGATATACAACATCATTTAAGCCTTTAAGACTAAAGTTCAAAATATTGTCCATGGTGCTTGGTTCTGCTTCAGCTTCATAAACACCGATTTCAACAAGCATATCATTAACCTTATCCATTACAGCTTCGTCGTATTCAACATTATTTACTGTATTCTTTGTCATTTCATCTGCTTCTTTGAGAATTGCTTCCTGTTCTGCTGTAAGAACATATCCTGTTTCATCACAATATTTCTGAAGGTCTTCCTTATACCAACCAAGACGCTTTAAGTTTCTTGAAGCATTGAACTGAGGATAGTAATATTCACCATCAGGGTCATCACAGCTGTCAACAGTTGTTACATAACCTGTTGCAAGGTTAAGAGCAAGTGAAAGTGCTGTATTGTTATGTTCAAGCTCGTGCTTCTGTTCATAGAAATACCATGTAGAGTCCTTGTATAAGCAAGTTGAAATATCAAGTGAGCCGTCAGGTGAAAGTTCTCTGCCATCTGCATCTTCAAACTGAGTACCATAAGGTACAAATGATGTTCCAGGAGCAGTTGAATCAATGTTGATAATTTCGTCAGAGTTTGTTATTGGACTATTTTTCATAAATCCAAAGAAACTGTAATCAGGTGTACAAGCACCAAAAGAAAGTCCATAACCTGCAATAAATGAGAATGTTACGCCTTCTGCCTGAAGGTTTGCAATATTCTGATGAAGTCTTGATTTTGCCGCATAGAAATCATCAACTTCTTTTCTTACAACATCAGATGTAATAAAGCCTGTTGCCATAACTTCATCATATCTGTCAAGTGGAGCCATATTGCTGAGTGATGGAGTTGTACCGAAAATTTCAGTTGCCATACCTTTTAATGCTAAGTCAATAAAGTCACGGAGAACCTGTTTAGGAGCCATACGAAGAGCAATATTCACAAGATAACCCCAAGGCTCACCAACAAGGTCGCCGATAATTCCGTTATAGAAAAGGTCAGCTGACATTGGTTCACAATAGCTCTGAGTAAGCATATCGGCAATAATTTCTGTACCGTCCCATGCACCAACGATACCGATAACTCTTCTGAGATGATTTTCTGCCTTTGTTGGATAAGCATCAATGTAAGCAGTTGTAATAGATGCACCCATACTCATAGGAACAAGAATAACATCCTTAGCTCCTACTTTGTTATTCGCAAGAATTGTTTCGATAAATTCATGAAGACCCTCAACATTCTTTGATGTGTAAGAGAAAGCACAGTAATTAAAGCAATAAAGATAATCTTCGTAATTTTCACCGAATTTTTCTTTTGCTATATCTTCACAAGGAATTGATGAAAAGAAGCGTTCTCTTGCCTCACTGCGCATTTCACCGTCTTCACCCATTGCCCATGGATATTCAGAAACAGGCATTGCGTATCTTGGAGTTACAACTCTTGGGTCTGAATTACCTTCTTCATCAACAAGGTTAAATTTGAAAAGATTGCGAAGAAGTGTCTTAACATCATCTTCTTTAATTGAGCAATTTCTTGTAAATGTTGAAACCATAAGGTCCTTTACAACACTGATGATTGCGCCAATTGTTGACATATCAGAAAAGGCTTCATCCATTGAGTTGAAAAGGTTCCATCTTGTTTGATATTTTCCTTCTGCAATAAGAGGAGCATAATTTTCATAATCCTGAAGAGTACCATTTTCAAAAGCACCTTCTTTTGTATAGCTTTCGTCAAAACGGTATGAATAACTTTGTCCAATACCTGTTACAAAAACGATAAGACTATTTTCACCATCTGCGAATGCACTTTCCATATTGGTCACAACTGTTTTCTGAGTTTTTTCATTTGCTGATGCAGGAATTAACGCCACAGACATAATCATAACAACAGCAAGAAGAACTGCAATAAACTTTTTCATTTTCCTATCCCCTTTCGGACACTTTTTATAGATATATACTATCATTTATTATTTTTCTTTTCAATGAAAATTTATAATTTAACGCCTGAAAGCAAATAAATTACATCAGTAACCTGGAAATAGAATTCAAAGAATACTGACTCCAATACACCGAGAACCGCTTCACCCTTTGAAAAATCACCATATTCAGTAAGGTAACCACCATCTGAAAGAACGTAATCAGTAACTGTAAGCATTTCTGACTTGTAAACTGATGTGTCATTTTCATTGATAGTCAACATACGGATACCTCTGTTTGAATAATCACCATATGAACCGAAAGTACAGCTTGGAGTGTTTACAATATCAACACCATCTTTTTCAACAATGAAAGAATTAAGATGGTCGTGGCCTGAGAAAACAGCAACAACATCACCTGTTTCTACAAACGCATCAAACTGTCCGTAGTTATAATATCCTGGACAAGGTGCTTCAAGAAGAATACCATCCTTAATGTTATATACATAAGGTAAATATGTATATGACTGTCCATCAAAATTTACAGTTGCTTTACCAACAGAAAAAGGAATTTCATAGAACATCATTTCATAGATATCCTGAACAATGATATGCTGGAAAGCCATACCCTTTACTGTTTCTCCGCCATTTGCCTTTTTAACCTGTGCAGATGTATTCTTGTACCATTTAATCTGGTCTTCATGAACACAGTCATATCCAAGTTTGTTGCCATTTTCATCAAAAGCGTAGCTGTTTGAATCAAACATATAAATGTTGTATGCAATTTTGCTACCGTCAGAGCTTTTTACAATAAGGTTATGAGTGCCAACGCCTGTAAGTTCAGGAACAGCATCATACGCAAGACAGTATTTTCCGCCATAAAGCTTATACATTTTAAAAAGTTCTTCACGGGAAACACCCTGCTCATCATCGTGATTACCAAAAACGAATGTGAAATATGTTTTGCTTTCAACAAAAATGTCGCAAATTTCTTTAATTGCATCAGCCTTTGTTTCCTTCGATGCTGTTGTGTTGTCACCACCAAGGACAACTAAATCCGGATTATGAATTTTAATCATATCCTTAATAAATGTAATAGCAGTTTCGTTCATAGGAAAATCATCCTGCATATCACAAATATTAAAAATCTTGAATTCACCATTATCGTCAAATTTAAGCACATTATTTTCTTCTCTCTCGCCTGCAAAAGCAATAACAGAATGAGAAAAAACGAGAATAATGCTCAAGACAATTGCAATTACCTTTTTCATAATTAAATCCCCCTAATACAACATAAATATACACAATAATTTTACTACCAAAAAAAGACAGAGTCAACACCTTTTGCAAGGTGCTGACTCATTTTTAGACTATTTTAATGTAAATCACCCGAATTATGTTTAGCCTTCAATCATACCGTGGTATCTGCCCATCCAGTATGGAAGTGAGTATGTTGTTGAGCCTTCCATTTCATAGATATTATGAGCATCGTCAAGGTCATATGATGAACCGTTATACTTATGGAATGCTCTTTCGTCAGGTGCTGCAACAGTCTGTTCAAGCTTGGTAAGACCTAAAATCATACCAACTGTTCTGAGAATCTTGTTGTCTGAGTTCCAGAATTTAGGTGTATATGCATCAGGGTCAAATGAAATTTCATTTGTTCCGCCGATACCCACATCGTCAAGGTCAAATTCATAAACATCATCACGATTTGCGTTTGTTGCAAGATATCTTCTTAAATCCATAGGATGACGGGAAAGTGACCATGATGCAGTTTCGATAAGGCTGTTACCGTAAGCATCTGTCTTTTCTTCGTTAGGATATGCAAGCTGATATACATAATACCAAAGAGGATTTTCACTGTTCTGCATTGAGAACCACCAGTCGTCAAGTGCCTCTCTGTAATACTTAAGAAGCTCTTCATCATCTTCGAGCTGGAAGAGAGTATAGAAGCCAAGCATTGCCATTTCTTCGTCAGAATGGTTAAGAATAAGCTTATATGCACAGTCAAACAGCTTTGTTCCTACTGCGTGACGGAGAATACGACCTAAAATAGGAGATACATCGTTAACATATTCAAGGATTGAAAGCTGATATCTTTCAAGCTCCTGAGTCATAATCTCAGCATACTGATACTGCTCGTCAAACGCAGCCATTCTGTATTCGTCTTCCCATTTCTGATAGCCTGTAACATGTGCTGCAACCTTGAATACAGTAAGAAGAACAAGAGCATTAAGCGGTGCACCGCCAAGAACCTGACCATTGTGGAAATATGTTCTTGAGAACTTTGCCCATGTTGTTGGCTGACCTGAACCATCAACCATATTGTATGAGTTATCTACAAGGTGCTGCGCAAACTTATCCATTGTATTTTCAATAAGTGCTGCAAGCTCAGGGTCTTCAGGACCGAGAATATCATAAGCAAGCTTATAAAGGAATACATGACCGATAATTTCATCAGAGCTTGTATCACCCTTATAAACAATATCTTCTATTGTCTTGCCTTCAGGAATAAGGTCATTCCAGAGTCTTTCAGGAATTTCACCTGATGCATCAACCTCAAGACCACGATAGTTTTCACCGTGAAGAAGGAAGTCGCTACCGTCACTGTATGTCTTTGTTGAAAGACCCGTTGCTGTTCCGTCACCATTATGTGACCAGTATGCAAATGAGTCGTAGTCGCTGTTTTCATCTCGGAATGAGTATGTTCTTGACCAGAAACCTTCAAGATTTCTTGTACGCATTGCGTATTCGCCATCCTCTTCAAGAGGATTAGCCCAACCTTCTGTGTTATAAAGCTTAAGATTCTCTTCAGGAAGCTGAACATAAGTGCGTTCAGCATCATCTAAATAAAGAGAATACATATTTTCAAACATCTGAGCAGGGCTTAAGAACGGAACATTCTGTGAATAGTCACCGCCGATAAGAGTAGCCTCACTTGTGTAGTATTTACCTGTTTCAAGGTCAACTACAGTACCGCTTCTCTGTGCACGGTTATAGCTTTCAACAGTACCCTGACGCATTGAAATATATGTAAGGAAAAGAACTGCTTCTGTTGAAAGAGTTGCTGTCTTTCTTGCATCTTCAATCTGTTCAGGTGTTGCATCCGGGTCATTCTTGAGCGTTGCATAACGCATAAGCTCACCGCCTGCGTACATTGAAGTCCAGAGACCGTCATTGTCGCTTTCTTCAGGCTTCCACTCACCGTCAATAAAGTATGCATTAGAAACCATACCACGTCTTGCAACATATTCCCATGTCTGTTCGTTAAGGATTTCAGCCTTTTCAGTACCGTCAATATCAAGCATTTCGATATGAGAATAGCCTTCTTCCATTACTGTCCAGATACCGTTTTTACCGTCAGCAAAAATAGCAAGAACCTTGCCTTCACCTGTATCAGCAGCATAGAAATATCTGTCACCCATAAAACGCTGTTCTTTATCTCTTTCGTTTGTTGCTTTTTCATCAACACGAAGAACACCGTAATCTGTGATTGTCCATACAGCACC
>JAZQUC010000249.1:0-4348 GCA_045631075.1 Candidatus Fimenecus sp.
GTGAATCATGTCAGGCGGGGAACCGAGCAGCATTAAGCGGTTTGCATCGGGCGCCACAGTCTGCCTGCACGACACATGACTGAGTTAAGGCATTTTTCAATGAAGGAGGAGTTATCTTGTATCGTGCTTTTTACAGAAAATACCGTCCGTCAACATTTACTGATGTTGTTGGTCAGGAGCATATTACAAAAACACTTGAAAATGCTGTAAAAACAGGCAAGACAAGTCACGCTTACCTTTTTACAGGCTCTCGTGGAACAGGTAAAACCTCTTGTGCAAAAATTCTTGCAAAGGCAGTAAACTGCATTAACTCTGATAACGGAAATCCATGTAACGAATGTGAAATCTGTAAGGGAATTGATTCAGGTGCTATTCTCGACATTATCGAAATCGACGCTGCTTCCAACAACGGTGTTGATAACATCCGTGATTTGCGTGAAGAAGCAAACTTTACACCTGCCAACGCAAAATACAGAGTTTATATTATCGACGAAGTTCATATGCTTTCAATCGGTGCATTCAACGCTCTTCTTAAAACTCTTGAAGAGCCACCTGCACACGTTATTTTCATATTGGCAACAACTGAAGTTCACAAGTTGCCTTCAACTATCCTTTCCCGTTGTCAACGATTTGATTTCAAGCGAATTCCGCCTGAATCAATTGCCGAAAGACTTAAGGAAGTAGCTGTTAAAGAAAATCTTCAGATTTCCGATGACGGCGCAATGCTCATAGCACGAATTGCCGACGGTGCAATGCGTGATGCTCTTTCCCTTCTTGACCGTTGTTCATCTTACGAAGGTGTTATCGACTCTGCTGCCGTTGCAAACAGCGCAGGTCTTGCAGGTCGTGAGCACATTTTTGAGCTGTGCAATTGCATTATTGAAAAGGATGCTGCAAAGGCGTTAGAAGTTGTGAACAAGCTCTATAATGACTCTTGTGATATGGAACGACTTATCACAGAGCTTACAAGTCATTTCAGAAACCTTATGGTTTCAAAGGCTGTTAAAAACTTTCAGGATATGATTATCTGCTCACAGGGTGAAATCGAAATAATCCGTGAGCAAAGTGCAAAAACAACTCTTGCAACCATTATGTCCTGCATTGATATTCTCACTGCATCTGCTTCCACCATGAAACAGGGTGCAAACCGAAGAACAAGTGCCGAGCTTTGTATTATAAGACTTTGTACTCCTGCTCTTGATAGTGACATAAACGCAATCCTTCGAAGACTCAGCGAACTTGAAAGTATGGTTGCATCAGGGAATATTACAGTAAAGGCTGAAAAGCCTGCACCTGCAAAGGTGGAAGCTCCAGCAGTCAAGCAGGAAGAAACTCTTGTTCAGGTGAAAAACGAGCCTGTTGACGATGAACCACCACTTCCTGAGCCACCACCTGCACCACAGGAAGAACAGGTTGCTCCACAGAATATGGGAACAATACCTTTTGACAAGTGGCCTGAAGTACTTGACCGAGTTTATTCGCAGGATAAGAGCCTTATTGCAATGCTTTCGGGCTCATCAGCATTTATCCATCAGGGTAAATATCTTTTAATCAAGGGCTCACCTGTCCTTGAAATGTATCTTAAAACAGGTGACTATTCAAAAACCATAAAAGAAGCCGTTACACAGATAACAGGCAAATCATATACTCTTGCTGTTTATAATAACAAGCAGGAACAAGCACCAAAAAATCCACTTTCTGACCTTGTGTCAAAAGCAAGAAATCTTGGTGTGAAAATTGAGGAGGAATAAAAATGAAAGCAAGAATACCAAATCAGGGCGGACAGGCAAATATGATGAAACGCATTCAGCAGATGCAGGAGGATATGGCTCGTGTACAGCAGGAATGTGAAGAAGCAGAATACAACGCTTCTGCAGGTGGCGGAGCAGTTGATGTTATAGTAAACGGTAAGCATCAGCTTGTTTCAGTAAAAATTCAGCCAGACGTTGTTGACCCTGAAGATGTTGAAATGCTTGAAGACTTACTTATTGCTGCAGTTAACGAAGCAATGAGAAAGGCTGACGAAACAGCAGAAAGAGAAATGGGCAAAATCACAGGCGGAATGAACATTCCAGGTCTTGGATTCTAAGGAACTTTATCTAAATTTTGGAGCATAATTTATGGCAATTTTATCACTTGAAAAATTGATAGAAGAATTTCGCAAAATGCCCTCTGTCGGTGTGAAATCGGCGGAGCGTATGGCATATTATATTCTCGGACTTGATGACGAGGGTACAAAAAGCCTTGTGGATGCCATAAACAATGCTCATACAAATATTCACACTTGTTCAGTATGTCATAATCTTACAGAAGATGAAAAATGCAGTATCTGTAATAATCCGAAGCGTGACCCATCTGTAATTTGTGTTGTTGAAAATCCTCGTGATGTTACTGCTTTTGAGCGAACACATGAATACAAGGGTACATACCATGTTCTACACGGTGTTATCTCCCCTATGAACAACATAGGCCCTGACAATATCCGTATCAAGGAATTGCTTCAGCGTATGGCAGATGATTCAGTCAACGAAGTTATTATGGCTACAAATGCAACTACTGAAGGTGAAGCAACTGCTATGTATATTGCACGACTTTTAAAGCCTATGGGAATTCAGGTTAGCCGTCTTGCATATGGCATCCCTGTTGGTAGTGACCTTGAATATGCAGACGAGATAACTCTCTCCCGAGCACTCAAAGGCAGAAGTTTGTTATAATAAATGCGATTTGCGAATTTCTTGTAATTAGCTTGTTTAATATTATAAAAGGGAGGAATAATTATGGCAGAGAAAAATCCAAATACTACAATTGCACAGAATAAAAAAGCTCTCCATGATTATTTCGTCATAGAGAGTTACGAAGCAGGTATTGAACTTGTGGGTACAGAAGTAAAATCTCTGCGTCAGGGCAAGTGCAACCTTAAAGATGCCTGGTGCAGTATCGTTGAAGGCGAACTTTTCGTCAATGGTATGCACATAAGCCCTTATGACCACGGTAACATCTTCAACCGTGACCCATTAAGAGTGCGAAAACTCTTAATGCACAAAAAAGAGATTATGCGACTTCTTGGTACAACAAAACAAGAAGGTCTTACACTAATTCCATTATCTGTTTATTTCAAAAAAGGCAGAGCGAAAGTTCAGGTTGGTCTTTGTAAAGGTAAAAAGCTTTACGATAAGCGTGATGTTGCCGCTAAAAAAGAAGCACAAAGAACAATCGAGCGTTCTATGAAAGAGAGATTACGATAATTCGTAATTCGTAATGCGTAATTCGGAATTAAAACTATGGAAAATATTATTGTAGATAAAAGCAAAGCATTTGCTTTAAGGATTATCAAATTATATAAATATCTTGACAATAATCATCGTATCGGTGTTATTGCAACACAAGTTTTAAAAAGCGGAACAAGTATTGGTGCAAATGTAAGGGAAGCTATAAGAGCTCAAAGCAAACCTGATTTTTATGCTAAACTTAATATCTCACTTAAAGAAGCAAGTGAAACCGAATACTGGATTGAACTTCTTTATGAGAGTGAGTATATTACAAAAGAACAGTTTGAGAGCATTCATAGTGATTGTGAAGAATTGATAAAAATCTTAACAGCAATCACTAAAACTCAAAACAAATAATTACGAATTGCGAATTTCGCATTCATAATTATATATCTGGGGATGAAAGGATTTCGACGGGGATTTTGAACTGCGATAAGCGAGCGGTGGAGTCTGACCACCATAAAACGGACGGTTTATTAAAAATAAACGACAAAAACGAAAAAGTACTTCTTGCTGCTTAATTAGCGGCGAGCATTCCCCCGAGAGGACTGCGGCTCGGTACGGAGTGTCATTTAGCAGTAAATGTGAACGGATAACCGCCTTGTAGTCCGTCACACATAACAGGGCTACCGAAATGAATGCCTGTTTGTCGGCTGTCACGTAGGGAATTCCAGTAGATAAACTACGCTCGTAGAAAGTTTCAGGAATAGATTTTCGGACGTGGTTTCGATTACCACCATCTCCACCAAACACAAGTCAGACGAACACCTACTACTTCTTCACAGGCGGATTTGCCGTGAAAGTGGACATCTGACAAAACAGAAAGAACCAAGGTTAGAAATAGCCTTGGTTTTTTGTTTGTTAGGGGTATTGAGATAACTAACTATTATGTGATATAATGAAGAAAAGGCTTCGCGAAAATTACATAGTCTGTTATGAAAAAATTATAAGGAGATTCAATATGGACAATATAATTAAGTTTAACAGTAATGATTCAAACGACTTATCCCCTATGCCTTATGCAGAAGCAAATGATTTAATCAGCATAACAGACAACGTACTTTTAGACGTGAGAACAG